>NZ_JBYITE010000004.1:0-239755 GCF_057709105.1 Streptomyces sp. bgisy100 | reverse complement strand
ACCCCCCACCCCGCAGGCCCCGGCACCCGGCACCACGGCCCCCCGCGGGCCCCCGATCCGGGCCGCCCTGCCACCCCGGACGGCAACCGCGCATCGGCCGGGAACCACGCCCCGGAACCGGCCTCCGCCCCGCCCCCGGACGGGACGGACCACCGAGAGGCGGCGCAGCCCGGCGCCCCGCAGGAAACCCCGGGACAGGACGCCGACTTGGCACAACGTGTCGCCGAGGAGGGCGAGTGGTGGCAGGGCACCCCCTACCTGCCCGCTGCGGCACCCTCCGGCCCGGCACCGGAGGAGTGGCCCGAACCGACCTGGCCGCTACCCGCCGACGAAACGGTTCCGACCCCGACCCCGACCACCGACCTCTCCCCACCCCCGGGCGAACCGGCCGCCCTCCCCATCGCCGACCCCGGCGGATTCGACGGCATCGTGCCGGACACCGTCCTCGACGGCGCCCGGTACGGCCCCCTCGCGCTCCGCGCGGCGTCCGCCCGGGGCGACGCCGCACGCCACCGCGGCGAACCGCGCCGGGACGCCCTCCTCACCGCCCGGTTCGGCAGCGGAGAACGCTCGTTGCTGCTGGTCGCCATGGCCACCGGGGCGCGCACGGCCGAGGACGGTCACCGGCCCGCCGCCGATGCCTGCCACTGGATCGGCGCCGCCGTCGGCCACCACCACGACCGGCTCGCCGAGGACATCCGCACCGGCCGGCGCCACGCCCTCCGCGCCGGGCTGCAACGGCTCACCGACCGCTCGTACCGAAGGCTCCGTGCCCGCGCGGCCGAACTCGGGCTCGCCCCGGCCGACTACAGCTCCACCCTCCGCTGTCTGCTGCTCCCCGCCGACCCGGCCTGCCGCACCCGGGTGTTCTTCGGCGTGGGGGAAGGGGGCTTGTTCCGGCTGCGCTCGGGAGCATGGCAGGACATCGAGAGGGACGCCCCACCGGAAATCGCCGACCACGACGTCCTACCGAACGACCGCCCCGACCGCGACGACGCGCCGACCGACCGCACCGACCGCACCGACCGCACCGACCGCCCCGACCGCGACAACGCGCCGACGGACCGCGCCCGCCCCGACCGCCACGCCCCGCCGAAGGACAACCCCGCCGACCGCCCCACCCCCGATGCCGTCCCCGACACCGAGAAAGGCCCTGAAGCCGAGAAGGGCCCCGAAGCCCAGCACACTCCCCGCACCCCCGCCCCCTTCCGCTTCCGCACCCCCGTCGCCCATCCGGGTGACACCCTCCTGCTCTGCAGCCCCGGACTCGCCGAACCGCTGCGCACCGCGCCCGCGCTAGCCGGCCTCCTCGCCGCCCGCTGGGCTCCCGCAGCCCCGCCCGGTCTCGCCGCCTTCCTCGCGGACCTGGAGTCGGGCAGCCGGGGGTACTCCGGCGACCGCACGGCTGCCGCGGTCTGGGAGGCGTAACCGGACCAACCGCAAGAGGCGCAACCGGACCAGCCATGAGAGACGCAACCGCACCAACCGCAAGAGGCGCAACCGCACCAACCGTGCATGGATGGACAGAAGCCGAACCGAGCCGAAGGGTGTGCGCAGACATGGCGAAGCAGAATGTGGCGGAGCAGCTGGTCGACATCCTCGCCCGGGCAGGCGTCCGGCGCCTCTACGGCATCGTCGGCGACAGCCTCAACCCGGTCGTGGACGCCGTGCGCCGGCACTCGGGCATCGACTGGATCCAGGTCCGCCACGAGGAGACCGCGGCGTTCGCCGCCGGCGCCGAAGCACAGCTCACGGGCCGGCTCGCGGCCTGTGCCGGGTCCAGTGGCCCCGGCAATCTGCACCTCATCAACGGCCTGTACGACGCGCACCGTTCGATGGCCCCGGTCCTCGCCATCGCCTCGCACATCCCCAGCACCGAGATCGGCACCGGCTACTTCCAGGAGACCCACCCCGATCAGCTGTTCCGCAACTGCAGCCACTACTGCGAGCTGATCTCGAACATCCAGCAGATGCCGCGGGTGGCGCAGACGGCGGTTCAGCACGCGGTGGGCCGCAGCGGCGTCAGTGTGCTCGCGCTGCCCGGTGACATCGCCGGGCAGCAGGCGCCCGACCGGCCGATCGAGCACGCCCTGGTCACCTCCCGTCCGACGGTGCGCCCGGGGGACGCGGAGATCGAGGAGCTCGCCCGGATGGTGGACGAGGCGAAGACGGTGACGCTGTTCTGCGGCAGCGGCACGGCCGGTGCGCACGACGAGGTCATGCGGTTCGCGGAGCGGGTGAAGTCCCCGGTGGGCCACGCGCTGCGCGGCAAGGAGTACATCCAGTACGACAACCCGTACGACGTCGGCATGAGCGGGCTGCTCGGCTACGGCGCCGCCTACGAGGCCACCAACGAGTGCGATCTGCTGATCCTGCTGGGCACCGACTTCCCGTACAACGCCTTCCTCCCGACGGACAAGAAGATCGTGCAGGTCGACGTGCGGCCCGAGCACCTGGGACGGCGCTCCCAGCTGGATCTCGCGGTGTGGGGGGATGTGCGGGAGACCCTGCACTGCCTCATCCCCCGGGTGAAGGCGAAGACGGACCGCCGCTTCCTCGACAGGATGCTGAAGAAGCACGCCGATGCCCTCGAAGGGGTCGTCAAGGCCTACACCCGCAAGGTGGAGAAGCACATCCCGATCCACCCGGAGTACGTGGCGTCGGTGCTGGACGACGAGGCGGCGCCGGACGCGGTGTTCACCGTCGACACCGGGATGAACAACGTGTGGGCGGCGCGCTATCTGACCCCCAACGGCCGGCGCCGGGTGATCGGCTCCTTCACCCACGGCTCGATGGCGAACGCGCTGCCGCAGGCGATCGGAGCGCAGTTCCTCGACCGGAAGCGCCAGGTGATCGCCATGTCGGGGGACGGCGGCTTCGCCATGCTGATGGGCGACTTCCTCACCCTGGTGCAGTACGACCTGCCGGTGAAGGTGGTGGTCTTCAACAACTCCTCGCTCAGCATGGTCGAACTGGAGATGATGGTGGCCGGGCTGCCCTCGTACGGCACCGCCAACCGCAACCCGGACTTCGCCGAGCTGGCCACCGCCGCGGGCGCCTACGGCGTCCGGGTGGAGAAGCCCAAGCAGCTGCACGGCGCGCTGAAGGACGCCTTCAAGCACAAGGGGCCGGCGCTGGTCGACATCGTCACCGACCCCAACGCGCTGTCCATCCCGCCGAAGATCCGCGCGGATATGGTGACCGGCTTCGCCGTCTCGGCCAGCAAGATGGTGCTGGAGGGCGGCGTCGGCCGGATGGTGCAGATGGCCCGCTCGAACCTGCGCAACGTCCCCCGCCCCTGAGGTCTCGCCCGCTGCCTCCTCCACCGGCAGGGGTCCCCGGTGCGCCGTACGGGTGGAACAGGTGCCCGAGTGGAATGCGCCGGAGGGCCGCACGGAATGGCTCCCCGTGTCGACTGTCGCGCCGCTGGTGACCGCGGCGGCCGTCCTCCCCTGATGCCCGGCACCGTTCTCCCGGCGGTGCCGGGCATTGCCGCGCCCGCGCCGCCCCGTCCCACCGGTTCCCCGCGCCGGTGCTCACCGGTTCCCCGCTCCTCCCCGCCGGCTCCTCCACGCCGGCTCCTCCGCACCTGGCACCACGGCCCCCGGGCCGCCCCCACGGCCCCCGGCCGTCCCCCCCCACAGGCATGTGCCGTTGACGCGTGTCCCGGTCCTGTCCAGAGCCCGGACCGCGGCCCGGAGGAGTGGCCCGGTGCCGGTTGGGAATGCATGAGCGTGTGCCTGTTCGAGGTGGATCAGACCGATTCGGGTTACGGGGCGGAGTGGATGGCGCATCAGCGCGAGGAGTCCGTACTGAACAAGCGGCTGCGGGAGTCCGATCTGACCGCGGTCTCCGACGTGCGGCACGCACTGCGCGAACTGCTCGGGAGGTGGTCGTGGGGAGGTCCGGACCAGGCGGACGTGGCGGAGCTGCTCATCAGTGAGCTCGTCACCAACGCTCTGGTGCACACCGACAGCGGTGCGGAGGTGACGGCGGTTCTGGTGCAGGGCCGGGTGGCGCGGACCGCGAACCGGCTGCGGGTGGAGGTGCGGGACTTCGTCCCCCGGCGCCCCGCGGTGCGCAAGCCGGGCAGTGAGGCGACCGGCGGCCGGGGGCTGGTGCTGGTGGAGTCACTGGCGGACTCCTGGGGCGTCCAGCCGCAGGGCCCGGGCAAGGTGGTGTGGTTCGAACTCGAGGGCCGGGCCGCCGCCTGAGCGGACCCGCCCCGGGCGACCGTCACCGGGGCGCCTTGCGCGTCCGAGCGGTGAACCGGGTCCACCGGTCCACCGCTCGGTTCAGCCGAACTGCTGCTCGAGGTCCTTGAGCTTGCGTTCCAGGGAGTCGAGCCGGGGGATCGTCAGGGTGTCGTCCTCGGCGGTCAGATCGACCGTCCGTGGGGACCCGTCGGCGGTCGGGTCCACCGTCCGTGGGGACCCGTCGGCGGTCGGGTCCACCGTCCGTGGGGACCCGTCCGCGGTCGGGTTCACCGTCCGTGGAGACCCGTCGGCGGTCGCCTCCACGGTGTGCGGTGATCCGCCGGTGCCCGCCTCGGCCGTCCGCGGCGGCCGGTCCGGCGTCACCGCCGGTCATGGCCTGGAGGGACGGACGCGAGAGTGCGGGCGGCGGTCCGGGCGCCACTATGGCAGGTTCCGCGCCGACCTGGGCCGGTGCCGCGGCCGACGCCTGTTCCAGCCGGCGCCCGGCGCGGCTCCGGAGCACCCGGTGCTGCCGGTTGATCGCCTTGATCTGTGCCCGTTCCCGCTTCTCGTGATCGCGCCGCCGCCGGCGGTCCTCGTCCTTCTGCCGCCGGTCCTCGCGCACCTCCTCCACCGCTTCGTCCAGCGTCCGCACACCCTCCAGCAGCATCAGCGACCACGCGCCGAAGGTCTCGCGCGGTGCCCGCAGCCAGCGGACGATGCGGATCTGCGGCAACGGCCGCGGCACGAGGCCCTGTTCGCGCAGCGCCGCCCGGCGGGTCTGCTTCAGCGCGCGGTCGAAGAGCACCGCGGCCGACAGGGACATCCCGGCGAAGAAGTGCGGGGCGCCCGCGTGGTCGATGCCGCGCGGCGCGTGCACCCAGTTGAACCAGGCGGCCGCGCCCGCGAACGTCCAGACCAGCAGGCGCGATCCGAGTGCCGCGTCGCCGTGGCTCGCCTCGCGCACCGCGAGGACCGAGCAGAACATCGCGGCGCCGTCCAGGCCGAACGGGACGAGGTACTCCCAGCCTCCGGAGAGGTTGAGGTTCTGTTCCCCGAAGCCGACCAGCCCGTGGAAGGAGAGGGCGGCGGCGACCGCCGCACAGCAGAACAGCAGGACGTAGGAGGCGGTGCCGTAGACGGCCTCCTTGCGGCGGCGGCGCTCCTCGCTGCGCTCCCAGGTGTCGGCGCCCCCGTTCTCCCCGGTGCGCCGGCCGCGGCCCCGGACCACCACCGCCGCCGGCACGCCGACGAGCAGCACCAGCACCGGGAGCAGCCAGTTCAGCGATATGTCGGTCATTCTCATGCTGGGTTCCTTTTGCCTCGCGGTCCGCGTTTTGCGCGCCATCCTGACGGAACCCGGTGCCGTAACCGAGGCATTCGGAACAGGACGACGCCAAGGGGTGCGAAGAAGCCACGTCGATATCGAACTCCCCTTCCATGGAAAGAAGTTGAGTTCGAGCGACATCACCCTGGCGGGTGGCGTGAAGGATCGGGGCGCGAGGCCGAAGGGCGATTCGCCTCTGCGTACCATGCCGGAGGAGGGGCGCTCGGGCACGGTACCCACCCCGGTTTCGGCGCCCTCGCGCCCAGGCGTCTCGAAGACCGTGCACAACTTGGTTCGAACGCCTGGGCTGTGGTCGCATGTGGCGATGCTCTCCAACGAACCTTCCGCAGACTCCACGGCGTGGGTACCGGCGAGCCGCGCCGCCCAGGACGGCCCGGCCTCGGGGCACCAGGGCCCGGACGAGCCGTCGGCCCAGGGCGGAACCGCCGGCGCCGACGCCCCGCGGGCCGGTCGCAAGCCGCGTCGGATCGTGCGGAGGACCGTGAAGTCGGTCCTCGCGCTGGCCGTCGTTCTTGCGTTTCTGGCGCTCGGTGACCGCTGGGCCGTGCTCTACGCGGAGAACGTGGCGGCGCAGCAGGTGGAGAAGGCGCTGAAGCTGCACGCCGAGCCCGAGGTGCACATCGACAGCGTCCCGTTCGCCGGACAGGTACTCGCGGGCAAGATCGACCACGTCGAGGTCAACGTCCCCGATGTCGACGCCGGGCCGGCCTCCGTCGCTCAGGTGAAGGGGTCGGTGGACGACATCCGGATCGTCGGCAGCCTGCCGTCCTCGGTCAAGGGGGCGGTCCTGAGCCGGGTGCGCGGTGACGTCGTGCTGGACTTCAAGGACCTGAACCGCGAAGTCGGCGCGTCGCAGATCCACTTGAGGCCCGGCCCCGGGAAGAACACCGTGCTGGCCGGCGGCGACCTGCCGGTGGGCGGCAAGCAGGCCCAGGTCCGGGGGCGTGCGCAGTTGCAGCGCGTCGGGGACCGCGGCCTGCGCATGACCGTGCAGGACACGCGCGTGGTGGTGCCCGGCCTGCTCACGTACGTACCGGGCAAGGGCGGTGGCCTGCAGCTGACCGCACCCGTCGCCGACAAGCTGGACGAGGGCGAGCTGCAACAGGCGGCCGGGAAGCCCGTCCGCCCGGAGCAGATGATGAAGGGCCGCGTGCTGGACACGCTCGTGGACCATCCCTCGCTGCTCGAGCCCGCCGGCATCGATCCCTCGCTCGTCCAGGGCCTGCAGAAGCTCCGGGAGCCGAAGGTGGCGCAGCAGATGGAGTTCTCCGCTCAGCTGCCGGACGACCTGCCGGGCGACATGCGGCTGCGCGACATCTCCGTGACGAAGAGCGGCATTCGGGCGCATCTGACCGGCAAGGACGTACCGGTGGGCTGAGCGGCCGCACGGATGCAGACGCCGCGGTCGCGAGCGGGAAGACGCAAGGCGGCGCACCGACCGCGGGCACCCGGGCCGGGCCTGGCCGGAGCCCGGATGAAGACCACGTTGCCGGGGACGCCGAAGCGTCCCCGGCAACATGCGTGAGCGACAGCGGCAGAACGACCGGGAGAGCTGCGGCAGCAGTCGCCGGTGCGGATCGGGGGCTGGACGGGAACCATTCGACGGGCGCGGCGGACTCATAGGGCAAGCCGGCACTACTCCCTAAGGGAGATGAGGGCCGGACGTGACGAGCGTGAGCAACCGTCAGCCGCGACCGCCGGTCCCGGTTCGGCCGGGACCTTCGCGGTGCCCGCGGCACCGCACCAGCCAAGGAGAACAGCCGATGCCTTTTCGGGTTCAGATCCTCGTGTACGACGGGGTGGAGGAGCAGGACTTCATCGGGCCGCGTGACGTTCTCGGGCACGCCGAGCGGGCGGGCGGCCAGGTGCACACGACACTGGTGCGGCCATCGGCTCCCGGTGAGGTGACATGCTTCTTCGGCACCAACGTCAGGGTGCCGACCGCATGGGAGCCCACCGACACCGATCTCCTGATCGTGCCGGGCGGCGGTGACCAGTTGATCAACAGTCCGGATGTCCTGCGGAACCTCGTACGGGCACAGCAGGCCGGGGTCGTCGTCGCCGGTGTCTGTACGGGAGTCATGGTGCTGTCCGCGGCAGGCCTGACCCGAGGCCGTCCGTGCACGACGCACCACCTCGCCAAGGCCGAGCTGGCGGCCCGGGGAGGCGAGGTGATCGACGCGCGCGTCGTCGATGACGGGAACCTGGTGACCGCGGGCGGGGTCACCAGCGGAATCGATCTGGCGCTCTGGATGATCACCCGCGAGTGCGGGCCGTCCATCGCCGTCAGGGTGGAGGCCATCATGGAATACGAGCGGCGCGGCGTCGTCTGGCGAAGCTCTTGATCCACCGTGGCAGGGGAAGATCCTCGCCGGCGCCGCTCAGCCCGTGGTGAGCCGGGAGATCCGCTCCGCGTCGCAGGTGCGCGGGCAGGTGACGCAGGTGTCCTCGGGGCGCAGCGTGTAGAACATGCAGCAGCTCGCCCGGTCGCGGGTCGGCAGCGCCTCGCCGTTCGGGCCGGTCAGCTCGCGGAACGCGGAGCGGCCGACGTACGGCTTCGTGGAGCCGGGCAGCAGCAGCTCCAGCTCGCTCATGGCCCGCTGCTCCTCGCCGAGCAGGTGCCCGATGTACCAGAGGCCCTCGACGATCTCGTCGGTCGCCATGCCCCACAGCGCCCGCGGCCCGCGGCGCATCCGCGGCCGGAAGCCGTCCAGGACCGGGCCGAGGTGTTCGGCGACGGCCTCGCGCACCTCGGCGCGCAGGGCCTCCTCGTCCGGGACGACCCGGGCGTTCGGCAGTCCGGCGGCCGGGTCGTCCGGCAGGCAGGCGAAGTCCCGGACGCGCGCGGTCATCCGCCCCAGCGTGCGCTGGAACGACACCTGGCCCACCGGCACGCGGGGCACCCGGCGCAGCAGGAACCAGGGAACGGTGAACAGCAGGCAGGCGGGCCAGGCGTAGCGGTGCAGGCCGAAGCTGGCGATGACGTCCGGCCGGGCCTGCTGTCCGTAGTCCCGCAGGATCTGGGCGTTGTCCCAGGCGAGGAAGGCGTCGACGGCCGTGCCGCCCGCGGCGAGTTCGGTCGCCGCGACCCAGCCGCCGCCGGAGCGCGGGGGCTCCTCGGTCACGCGCAGCCCGGGGAACACCTCGGCGAGCCGGGTGTAGGCCCCGGCCACGGGGGAGGGGGCGACGGCCGGTGCTACGGGTGCGACGGACATGCGGGACCACCGAGTTCACGCGATCGTTGGCAGGTTAGCCTTACCTTACCCGATGTGATCGAGGTTTGAACTGGGGGCCTCTCGGCCTATCGTTCTCGGGACATTCAGGGAGGATCCATGGAGCAGGCCGGAGCCGAGGCCGAGGCGCCACGCCTGCGCGAGGACGCATCGGGGCGGGAAATCCCCCGTTCGGGGGGCCACCTTCCGGGGCGCGGTGAAGCCCCCGGCCCGGAGGCCGGGCGCGGGGCGCCGCAGGAGACCGCGCGCGGCCACCGGGAGCCCCCGGCGCCCGCCGGGCCGCCCCCGCGCCGGATGCCGCGGCGGCACTCCGTGCGCGGCCAGGTGCTGACCGCCCTGCGCACCGCGCTGGTGGGCGGCGAGCTCACCCCCGGCGAGGTGTACTCGGCCCCCGCGCTCGCCGAACGGTTCGGCGTCTCGGCGACCCCGGTCCGCGAGGCGATGCAGCAGCTCGCCGCCGAGGGCGCGGTGGAGGTCGTGCCCAACCGCGGCTTCCGGGTGGCCCGGCGCACCGCCCGGGACCTCGCCGAACTGGCCGAGGTGCGGGCGCTGCTGGAGGTGCCGGTGATGCTGGAGCTCGCCCGGACGGTGCCGCCCGAGGCCTGGGAGGAACTGCGCCCGCTCGCCGCCGGGACCGTCACGGCTGCGGCGCGCGGCGACCGCGTCGGCTACGCCGAGGCCGACCGGGAGTTCCACCACGCCCTGCTCACCCTGACCGGCAACCGCCAACTGGCCATGATCGGTGACGAGTTGCACCGCCGGGCGCAGGGTCCGGTCACCGACGGCGCGATCGTCCGCAGCGTCGATCTGCTGGCCGACGCGGCCGAGCACACCGCGCTGCTCGACGCCCTCGTCGCCGGGGACCTTCCGGTGGTCGAGCAGCTGGTCCGCGAGCACTTCGCCGGGGCGCGCCGCACGCGCTGAGGCCGGCGGCGGCCCCGGTGGGGCGGACGTGGCCCACCATGGCCGCCGAATCGGTGCATGTCCGGACAGATCGCACGGCCGCCCGGAGTGCCCCGCCCTGCCCCGTCGACCGTGAACCGACCGGCCCGGAGGCCGCCGATTCAACCGTCGATTCGTCCAACGGCCGCAGTTCCTCTTGTACGGATCTTCTGTTGCCCGATCATTTACGTTCCCGCAGGATCCCCGAAACCCCGCCGACAGGCGGGGCGCGACCGGATCCCAGGAGGAGCCATGGGCCGAATGGCCAGCCAGCTGTGTCGCCGCAAACCGCTGGACCGGATGATCGCCGAAGCCGACGGGGACTCCTCCGGTGCCTCCTTGCAACGGACCATGGGGCTCTGGCAGTTGACCCTGCTCGGCATCAGCTCGGTCGTCGGCACCGGGATCTTCTTCGTCCTCGGCACCACCGTGCCCAAAGCGGGCCCCGCCGTCATTCTCTCCTTCGTCCTCGCCGCCGCCGTCGCCGGGCTCGCCGCCCTCTGCTACGTGGAGCTGGCCGGAGCCGTCCCCGTCGCGGGCAGCACCTACTCCTACGCCTACGCCTCGCTCGGTGAAGGCGCCGCCTACCTCGTCGCCTGGTGCCTGATCCTCGAGTACGGCGTCGCCGTCTCGACCGTCGCGGTCAGCTGGGGCCAGTACCTCAACGAGCTCAGCGACACCCTCCTCGGCGTCACCCTGCCGGACGCCATCAGCCAGCCGCCCGGCGCCGGCGGCTACGTCAACATCCCCGCCCTCGTCGTGGTCCTGCTCTGCTCGCTGCTCCTCGCCCGCGGCACCCGCGAGTCCGCGGTGGTCAACGCGGTCATGGTGTGCGTGAAGCTCGGCGTGCTGGTGCTCTTCGTCGCCGTCGCGCTGGCCGCCTTCCGGGCCGAGCACTTCGCCGACTTCGCCCCGCACGGCATCGGCGGGATCGGCGTCGCCGCCTCCGGCGTCTTCTTCTCCTACGTCGGCTTCGACACGGTGGCCACCGCCAGCGAGGAGGTCCGCAACCCGCGGCGCACCATCCCGCTCGCCCTGCTGTTCACCCTGGCCGCCGTCACCCTGCTCTACATCCTGGTGGCGCTGGCCGCCGTCGGGGCCCAGCCGGCCGGGAAGTTCGGCGCGCAGGCCGACGCGGGCGAGGCGGTGCTCGCCGAGATCCTCCGCGACGTCACCGGCGCCGGATGGCCCGCGCTGCTGCTCTCCGCGGGCGCCGTCGTCTCCATCTTCAGCGTCGTGCTCGTCACGCTGTTCGGACAGACCCGCATCCTGTTCTCGATGGCCCGCGACGGCCTGGTGCCGGAGATATTCCGGCGGGTGGACCGCAAGCGGCACACCCCGGTCCACAACACCTGGATCGTCGGCGCCTGCGTCGGCGGCCTCGCCGCCCTCGTCCCCCTCCAGTACCTCGCCGACCTCACCAGCATGGGAACGCTGGTCGCCTTCGTGGCGGTCGCCGCGGCGGTGGTCGTGCTGCGCCGCATCGCGCCGGACGCGCCCCGCTCGTACCGGGTGCCGCTCTACCCGGTGGTCCCGGTGCTCGCCGCGGTGTCCTGCCTCTACCTCGCGTATCTGCTGCCCGGCATCACCTGGACGCTGTTCGGCTGCTGGCTGGCCCTGGCGGCCGTCCTCTACCTCGCCTTCGGCCGCCGCCATTCGGCACTGCGGGACAGTGCCGGTGACGACGGCGCCGGTGACGACGGCTCCGGAACAGGCGGCCCCGGAACGGACGGCGCCGGGCCGGGCGACCCCGGAACGGCCGGCGTCGCGGCGGCCGAGGGTGCGCCGGCCGGCGTCGCGGCCGACTCCGCGGTGGCGCCGAAGTGACCCCCGCCCCGCCCGGACGGCGCGGCACGCGGGGCTGAGCGCCGCTGTTTTCACCCGATCGACACGCGAAGGGCTCCTGCCGCATTCGGCAGGAGCCCTTCACGCATTTCCGGACGCGGAAGGCCGCGAAGGCGGGGACGGCCCCGATTGATTTCCCGGATTCCGCGGACCGGGAGTGTCAGAGAATGAGGTGGACGGTGAGCTCGGCGTCCGTCTCGTTGAGGAGTTCGACGTGGATATAGCCGCGGGCCTTGCGGTAGAGCCGCGTCCCGCCGGTGATCGCCAGGTCGATGTTGCCGGGACCCGCGTTCGTGGCGGTGAGCCGTCCCTGCGCCGTGAGCTGGCCCCCGGGCAGCGCGAGGGAGTTCACGCACTGCTCGTCGAACTCGTCGTTCGGGGCGGTGCGGGTCAGGGTGCAGACTCCGCCCTGGTCGCCGACCTTGGTGCTTCCGCGGTAGAGATCCGAGCTGGAGACGAACTCGTCCCCCTGGCTCGGGCCGGGGTTGCCCACGTCGACGTAGGAGAGCTGAGTCTGCTTCGAAATCAACCGGAACACCAGCTCCCGGGTGTTCTGGGAGGCGGCGGCCGGCGCCGCCGATACGCCGGTGACGACGGCAGCCAGAGCGGTGGCGGCGCTCAGGCCGAGAAACTTGGAATTCCGCATGGGGATTCTCCGAATCAGCGGTCAGGTGATTCCACGTCGCTCGGAAAGCCTTTGCCGAGCCAGCCCAGCATGCTGGTGCCCATGCGACTCAGTGACCGCCGTCCGGGTGAAGGTGTTGCATCATCAGCCTTGTGGGTGAGCGAATTGGTTGACGCCGAGACGTTCCATTGGATATCGGGCCGCTGTTCGTCGGTTGTGCGGCTGATTCCGACCGCGCCGCGCGGTCGGCCGCCTCCGGTCGGGGTGCCGGTCCCGGCCGCCGCGGCGGGGTGACGAGCGCGGCGGGGGCCCCTCGCGAGGCCGCCCGCCATCCGGCCGGTCGGGAGCGGCGCGGATCCACCGCGCGCGACAGCCCGCGTTCGTCAGGCCGCCGGAGCCCGGTCCAGCTGCGCGGCCAGCCAGGTGGGCACCCCGCCCAGCAGCCGGAACAGCCGGCCGGCCTCGGCCCGCAGCCGGGCCGCCTCCGGCTCCGGCTCGGCGTCCGCCAGCGCCGCCAGCGCGGGCGCGGTGCCGACCAGATAGCCCAGCTCCACCCGGAGCCGGAGCGACTCGGCGAAGCCGTGCCGGGCCTCGGCCCGGTCCCCGTCGCGCAGCGCCAGCCCGGCCAGATGCCGCCAGGTGAACGAGCACAGCAGCTGGTCACCGCGGGCGGCGGCGCCCGCGTGGGCCCGGCGGTACGCGGCGCGGGCCGCCTGCGGGCTGTCGGCCAGGTGCTCCGCGACCAGGCCGCGGCGGAAGTCCAGCAGCGCCCGGCCGGGTGCCGCGGGGGCCAGCAGCGCCGCCGCGCGCCCGAGCGCGGCGCGGGCCTCGTCCGACCGGTCGCGGGCCCCGAGGACGGTCGCCGCGTACGCCAGATTCCCCCGCTCGCAGGCCGCCGCGCCCCGCTCGTCGTCGCTGTTCGCCACGGCCTCCGCGGCCCGGAGCGCGTCCTCCGCGTCCGCCCAGCCCGCCGCGGTGAACATGCACCGCTCGACGAGCAGCGCGGCCCGCCGCAGGGCGGTGTCCGGATCGTCGGCGGCGTAGGGGGCGAGCAGCGCGGCCGCGTCGTCCCAGCACCCGCGGGACCGCAGCCGCCACACGGCGACCCGGCGGGGATCGTGCGGATCGTCCGCCTCGACTGACTCTGGCTTCCCCGAATGTGACATGGCGGTATCCGCCACATTCCCTCCCTCTGCGCGCCGTCGAGCCGGAAGTCGTGGCCGCATCTCAGCACGGAACCGCCGCCGCGCCAAGGGGGTGGGTGAACAGATTCACAAACGGGTTAACGGAAGCACGAATTCAGCTCATTGCGGGGGCGCACGACAGCGCGCGGGTGCGCGCCCGGGCCCTCCGCGCCGCGGGGCAGGCCCCTCCGCGACGCGACGGAAAGCCCCTCCCGCTCCGCGGCGCGACGGCCCTCCCGCAGTACGGCCCTTCCGTGCCGCGGCGCGACGGCCCTCCCGCAGTACGGCCCTTCCGTGCCGCGGCGCGACGGCCCTCCCGCGACCGCGGCGTGCCGGCCCTCCCGCGGGTACGGCCGAGGGGCCGACCCGCGCCGCCAGGCGTCGGCTCCGCCGCGGCGCCGGCCGTCAGTCCCTCCGCGGCGCCGGCCGTCAGCTCATCCGCAGGGCCAGGAAGAAGTCCAGCTTGTCCTCCAGCCGGGACAGATCACGCCCGGTCAGCTGCTCGATCCTGCCCACCCGGTACCGCAGCGTGTTCACATGCAGATGGAGCCGGCCGGCGCACCGGGTCCAGGAGCCGTCGCAGTCGAGGAACGCCTCCAGCGTGGGGATGAGCTCGGCGCGGTGCCGCCGGTCGTAGTCCCGCAGCGGGTCCAGCAGCCGCGCGGTGAAGGCCCGGCGGACGTCGTCCGGCACGAACGGCAGCAGCAGCACGTGCGAGGCCAGCTCCTGGTGGCCCGCCGCGCAGACCCGGCCGGTCCGGGCCGCCGCGACCCGGCGGGCGTGCCGCGCCTCCTCCAGCGCGCCGCGCAGCCCCTCCGCGGAGTGCACGGCCGCGCTGACGCCCATGGTGAGCCGCCCGTCGCCGTCCAGACCGCGGGAGAGCGGCTCGCCGACCGCGGCCAGCAGCCGGTCGGCCCGCAGGCCCGTCACCGTCTCCGCGCCCTCCGCGACCGGCAGCGGCAGCAGCGCGATCGCCTCGTCCCCCGTGTCGGCCACCGCGATCCGGTCCGACACATCCGTGCCGTCCTCCTCCGGGTCGACCAGGATCTCCTCCAGCAGGGCCTGGGTGACCGGGCCGCCCGCGATGTCACCGCCGTCCCACTCCACCCGGGCCACGACGACCTGCCAGTGCGGCGCCCCGCCCAGTCCCGGCAGCAGCACCGGCGCCGCGAGCCGCAGCCGGGCCGCGACTTCGGCGGGCGGCGCGCCCGCCTGCACCAGCTCCAGGACCTCCTGGGCCAGCCGGCGGCGGACGGTGCGGGCGGCGTCCCGGCGGTCCCGCTCCACCGCGATCAGCTGGGTCACGCCGTGCAGCAGGTCCAGCCGTTCGGCCGACCAGTCCCAGGCGTCCGCCTCCACCACCAGCAGCCAGTCGGAGAGCACGGTCTCCCGCACGTCCCGGGCGCCCGCGCCGGGACGGCCCGCTCCCGCCGCGGGCCGGTCCCCCCAGCTGCGGACCGGGAACAGCGAGTACGTCGTGCCGTCGGCCAGGGCGCGGTGCGGTCCGCGCCGGCCGCCGCGGGTCGCCGCCAGATGCTCGCCCGCCAGCATGGTGCGCACGGCCGCCGGCAGTGCGGGGCCGGAGTCGGCGAGGCCGGAGCCGGCGATCTGCCGGCCGGTGGGGGAGAGCACCCAGGCCCGCAGATCGAGGTCGCTGCCGAGCAGGTCCAGGACCACCTCGGGACCGCCGCCCGAGGGGCCGGCCGTCATCATCCGGCGGTGCCGCTCCACCACGGCCGCCAGGTCGCCCGCCCGCTCGCCGGACACCTGCCGCACCACATGCTCGGTGATGCTGGCGAACGACACGGCCTCGTTCACCGCGAACAGCGGCAGCCGGTGCCGGGCACAGGCCGCCACCAGGTCCTCGGGCACCGAACCGAGCTCGGCCTCGCCCGCGGCCAGCCCCGCGACCCCGGACTGGACGAGGATCCGGACGAACCGCTCCGAATCCTCCGGCCGGCGCCGCCAGGCCAGGCCGGACAGCACCAGCTCGCCGCCGGACAGATAGCGGCTCGGGTCGCGCAGGTCGGTGGTCATCACGCCGCGGACCGGCCGGTCCAGCTCCTCCTCGCCGCCGAGGAGCCGCAGGCCGAGGGTGCCGGTCTCCAGCAGTGCGCGCAGCCGCATCGTCGCCGCCGATCTCTTGTGTGCCACAGGGGTCGTTCCCCGTGGCAGGCACCAGGGGAGATTACGTCGAGGTTTCCGGACCCCGCCTTTCGTTCGAATCTACAAGACGGGGTCCCTGGCCAGCCAACTGCTTCATGTTTTCGGTGACTGCACCCATGAGGGCGTACCTCGGTGTACTGACTGACGAGGCGTGTGAACAGGACATGAAACGAGCCGGCGGCGAGCCCGCGGTCTCCCGCCGGGCCGAACGACCGATCCCGAAGAAGAGAGCCACTCATGGACTTCCTTCGTCCCGCCGGCTGGGAGGAGGCGCTCGCCGCCAAGGCCGAGCACCCTGCCGCCGTGCCCATCGCGGGTGGCACCGACGTGATGGTCGAGATCAACTTCGACCACCGCCGTCCGGAGCACCTGCTCGACCTCGGCCGCATCCCGGAACTGCGGGAGTGGGAGGTCGGCGAGGAGACCGTCCGGCTCGGCGCGTCCGTCCCGTACACGCAGATCATGGAACACCTGCGGGCCGAACTGCCCGGCCTCGCGCTCGCCTCGCACACCGTCGGCTCACCGCAGATCCGCAACCGCGGCAGCGTCGGCGGCAACCTGGGCGCGGCCTCCCCGGCCGGTGACGCCCACCCCGCACTGCTGGCCGCCGGCGCCGAGGTCGAGGCCGTGTCGGTGCGCGGCACCCGCATGATCCCGGTCGAGGAGTTCTTCACCGGGGTGAAGCGCAACGCGCTCGAACCGGACGAGCTGATCCGCGCCGTGCACATCAAGAAGGCCGACGGCCCCCAGCAGTTCTCCAAGGTCGGCACCCGCAACGCGATGGTCATCGCGGTCTGCGCGTTCTCCCTCGCGCTGCACCCCGAGACCCGCACCGTGCGGACCGGCATCGGCTCCGCCGCCCCCACCCCGGTGCGCGCCCGCGCCGCCGAGGACTTCCTCAACGCCGCACTCGACGAGGGCGGCTTCTGGGACAGCGGCAAGACCATCACCCCGTCCGTCGCCCGGCAGTTCGCCGAACTCTGCTCGGGCGCCTGCAACCCCATCGACGACGTGCGCGGCAGCGCCCGCTACCGGCGTCACGCGGTCGGCGTCATGGCCCGCCGCACCCTCGGCTGGACCTGGGACGCCCACCGCGGCGCCGCCCGCGGAACCGAAGGAGGCGCCCAGTGCGCGTGAACCTCACCGTCAACGGCCGCCCCCACGAGGCCGACGACGTCTGGGAGGGCGAGTCCCTCCTCTACGTCCTGCGGGAGCGCCTCGGCCTCCCCGGCTCCAAGAACGCCTGCGAACAGGGCGAATGCGGCTCCTGCACGGTGCGCCTGGACGGCGTGCCGGTCTGCGCCTGCCTGGTGGCCGCCGGACAGGCCGAGGGCCGCGAGGTCGTCACCGTCGAAGGCCTCGCCGACTTCGCCGGCCGGCGCGCGGCCGGCGGCTGCGCCACCGGGGCCTGCGGCACCGGCCTCGACGAGGCCCGCCGCTGGCAGGCCCGCCCCACCGGAACGGACGGCCGCACCGGCGAACACGCCGCCCTCGCCCCGATCCAGCAGGCCTTCATCGACGCCGGAGCCGTCCAGTGCGGCTTCTGCACCCCCGGCCTGCTCGTCGCCGCCGACGAACTCCTGGAGCGCAACACCGAACCGTCCGACGCGGACATCCGCGAGGCGCTCTCCGGCAACCTGTGCCGCTGCACCGGCTACGAGAAGATCCTCGACGCGGTACGCCTCGCCGCCGCCCGCGGCGCGACCGCCACCGCCGGGGAGGGGGCCTGAGATGACCCGCCCGAACACCACCCGCACCTCGGTGCCCTCCGGATCCCCCACCCGCATCACCCAGGGGGCCACCCGCGGCGGCATCAGCGAGTCCACCCTGCGGCCCGACGGCACCCTCAAGGTCAACGGCGAGTTCGCCTACGCCTCCGACCTGTGGCACGAGGACATGCTGTGGGGCTTCACCCTGCGCAGCCCGCACGCCCACGCCGAGATCCGCTCCATCGACGTCTCCGAGGCACTGGCACAGGCCGGGGTGCACGCCGTCCTCACCTACGACGACCTGCCCACCGAGGTGAAGCACTACGGCCTGGAGATCCAGGACACCCCGGTGCTCGCCCACGGCAGGGTCCGCCACCACGGCGAACCGGTGGCGATCGTCGCCGCCGACCACCCCGAGACCGCCCGCCGCGCCGCCGCGAAGATCAAGGTCGACTATGCCGAACTGCCCGTCGTCACCGACGAGGCGTCCGCCACCGCCGACGACGCGCCGCTGCTCCACCCCGGCCGGGACGACCACCACGCTCCGCACGCCCCGCACCCCAACATCGTCCACCGGCAGCCCATCCTCCGCGGCGACGTCGAGGCCGCCCGCGCCCGCGCCGACGTGATCGTCACCGGCGACTACGAGGTCGGCATGCAGGACCAGGCCTTCCTCGGCCCCGAGTCCGGCCTCGCGGTGCCCGCCGAGGACGGCGGCGTCGACCTCTACATCGCCACCCAGTGGCTGCACGCCGACCTCCGCCAGATCGCCCCCGTCCTCGGCCTCCCCGAGGACAAGGTGCGGATGACCCTCTCCGGCGTCGGCGGCGCCTTCGGCGGGCGCGAGGACCTGTCCATGCAGATCCACGCCTGCCTGCTGGCGCTGCGCACCGGCAAGCCCGTAAAGATCGTCTACAACCGGTTCGAGTCGTTCTTCGGCCACGTCCACCGGCACCCGGCGAAGCTCCACTACGAGCACGGCGCCACCCGGGACGGCCGGATCACCCATATGGCCTGCCGCATCGTGCTGGACGGCGGCGCCTACGCCTCGTCCTCCCCGGCCGTCGTCGGCAACGCCGCCTCCCTCTCGGCCGGCCCGTACGTCATCGACAACGTCGACATCGAGGCCGTCGCCCTCTACACCAACAACCCGCCCTGCGGCGCGATGCGCGGCTTCGGCGCCGTCCAGGCGTGCTTCGCCTACGAGGCCCAGATGGACCGCCTCGCCGCCGAACTCGGCCTGGACCCGGTCGAGTTCCGCCGGATCAACGCCATGTCCCAGGGCACGGTCATGCCGACCGGCCAGCCCGTCGACTCCCCGGCCCCGGTCGCCGAACTCCTGCGCCGCCTCAAGGCGATGCCGCTCCCGCCCGAGCGGCAGTGGGAGACCGCGGGCTCCGACGGCTCGGCCACCGACGTCCGCGCCCTGCCCGGCGGCCTGTCCAACACCACCCACGGCGAAGGCGTCGTGCGCGGCGTCGGCTACGCCGTCGGCATCAAGAACGTCGGCTTCTCCGAGGGCTTCGACGACTACTCCACCGCCCGCGTCCGGCTGGAGGTCGTCGGCGGCGAGCCGGTCGCCCTGGTGCACACCGCGATGGCCGAGGTCGGCCAGGGCGGCGTCACCGTGCACGCCCAGATCGCCCGCACCGAACTCGGCGTCACCCAGGTCACCATCCACCCCGCCGACACCCGGGTCGGCTCGGCCGGCTCCACCTCCGCCTCCCGGCAGACCTACGTCACCGGCGGCGCGGTGAAGCACACCTGCGAGGCCGTCCGGGAGAAGGTCCTGGAGCTCGGCCGCCGGAAGTTCGGCACCCACCACCCCGCCTGGGCCACCGCCGAACTGCTGCTGGAGGGCGGCAAGGTCGTCACCGACGGCGGCGAGGCCCTCGCCGACCTCACCGACGTCATCGAGGGCGAGTCCATCGACATCGAGCTGGAGTGGCGGCACCGCCCCACCGAGCCGTTCGACCTGCGCACCGGCCAGGGCAACGGGCACGTCCAGTACTCCTTCGCCGCCCACCGGGCCGTCGTCGAGGTCGACACCGAACTGGGCCTGGTCAAGGTCATCGAACTGGCCTGTGCCCAGGACGTCGGCAAGGCGCTCAACCCGCTCTCCGTCGAGGGGCAGATCCAGGGCGGTACGACGCAGGGCCTCGGCCTCGCGGTCATGGAGGAGATCGTGGTCTCCCCGGACGGCCGGGTGCGCAACCCGTCCTTCACCGACTACCTGATCCCGACCATCCTGGACACCCCGGTCATCCCCGTCGACGTCCTCGAACTGGCCGACGACCACGCGCCGTACGGGCTCCGCGGCGTCGGCGAGGCCCCGACGCTCTCCTCGACCCCGGCGGTGGTGGCGGCCATCCGGGAGGCCACCGGGCTCGGCCTCGCCCGCGTACCGGTACGGCCCGAACACCTCACCGGCACCTGACCCGCCCCTCCGGTACCCGGTCCCCTCCGGTACCTCACCCGCTCTCCGGGCGGTGCGGACGGACGCCCCCATGTCCGTCCCTCGCCGGGCCCCGGCCCGGGAGACCCCCGCACCGCCCGGAGCAGTGCCGCACCGCTCGCGGCACACCCCGCAGGAAACGCACCACCCAGCGGAAAGCGCACCACTCCGCAGGAAACGCATCACCAGCACCACCCCGCATCACGGCACCGCCCAGCAGTACCCCGCACCACCGGCACTACCGAGCAGTAACGGCACCGTCCGGCCACCCGGCGGTGCCCGCACCACCCCGTTCGTCTCGGGCCGTCCCCCGGGTCGTGCAGCCACCTCGACATCCCAAATCCCGCGCCGCCCCCACAGCGCGCGGGTGCCCCTGTGAACCTTGGGAGTAGGCACCATGACCCAGTCGTCCGTACAGCCGGACACCGCGGCGGAGGATGCGGCCACCGGCTCGCGTCCGCCCGCCGGCCGGTCCTGGCTCGACCGGTACTTTCACATCTCCGACAGAGGGAGCACCGTCGCGCGCGAGCTGCGCGGCGGCATCACCACCTTCATGGCGATGGCGTACATCCTTCTGCTCAACCCCCTGCTGCTCGGCGGTGAGGACGCCGCCGACCACACCCTCAGCCGCAGCGCGCTGATCACGGCCACGGCGTTCGCCGCCGCCTTCACCACCCTGCTGATGGGCTTCATCGGCAAGGTGCCGCTCGCCCTCGCGGCCGGCCTCAGCGTCTCCGGGGTGGTCGCCACCCAGGTGGCGCCGAACATGACCTGGCCGCAGGCCATGGGCATGTGCGTGATCTACGGCCTGCTGATCTGTCTGCTGGTGGTCACCGGCCTCCGCGAACTGGTCATGAACGCGATACCGCTGCCGCTCAAGCACGGCATCACCATGGGCATCGGCCTGTTCATCGCCCTGATCGGCCTGGTCAAGGCCGGTTTCGTGCAGATGGGCGCGGAGTCCGCCCCGGTCACCCTCGGGGCGGGCGGACAGCTCGCCGGCTGGCCGGTCCTGATCTTCTGCGTCACCCTGCTGCTGATCTTCATGCTCCAGGCCCGCGGCGTCCCCGGGGCGATCCTCATCGGCATCGCCGTCGGGACCGTCCTCGCCGTCGTCGTCAACACCGTCGGCGGACTGAGCCCGAAGGAGTGGGGCGGCGCCCCGCCGGAACTCGACGGCAGCGCGGTCTCCGCACCGGACTTCTCCCTCTTCGGACAGGTCGAGTTCGGCGGCTGGGGCTCGATCGGCGCCATGACCGTCGGCATGATCGTCTTCACCCTGGTGCTGGCGGGCTTCTTCGACGCGATGGCCACCATCATCGGTGTCGGCACCGAAGCCGGCCTCGCCGACGACAAGGGCCGGATGCCGGGCCTGTCCAAGGCGCTGTTCATCGACGGCGCGGGCGGCGCGGTCGGCGGTGTCGCCGGAGCCTCCGGCCAGACCGTCTTCGTCGAGTCGGCCACCGGCGTCGGCGAGGGCGCCCGCACCGGACTGTCCAGCGTCGTCACCGGTCTGCTCTTCGCCGCCTGCCTCTTCTTCACCCCGCTCACCCAGATCGTCCCGGGTCAGGTGGCTGCCGCCGCCCTGGTCGTCATCGGCGCGATGATGATGCAGAACGCCCGGCATGTCGAGTGGGGCGACCGCACGGTGGCGATCCCGGTCTTCCTGACCGTCGTCCTGATGCCCTTCACGTACTCCATCACCGCCGGTGTCGGCGCGGGCGTCATCGCCTGGACCGCCATCAAGGCGGCTCAGGGCAGGTGGCGCGAACCCGGCGTGTTCATGTGGGCGCTCACCGGCATCTTCGTCGTCTACTTCGCCCTCCGGCCCATCGAGCACTGGCTCGGCGTCAAGTAGCGCCGCCGTGCCCTCCACGCAACCCTGAAGGAGAGGTGATCGCCATGCTGGACATCGCCGAGGAACTGAACCGGTGGTGCGAGCAGGGACGCGACTTCGCCGTGGCCACCGTGGTGGCCGTCACCGGCAGCGCGCCCCGCCGGCCCGGTGCCGCCCTCGCGGTCGACACCGACGGCACGGCGATCGGCTCCGTCTCCGGCGGCTGCGTGGAGGGCGCGGTCTACGACCTGTGCCGACAGGCCCTGGAATCCGGCGCATCCGTGCTGGAACGCTTCGGCTACAGCGACGAGGACGCCTTCGCCGTCGGCCTGACCTGCGGCGGGGACATCGATGTCCTGGTCACCCCGGTACGGGCGGGCGACTCCCCCTCGGCCGGACCCGCGCGCGAGGTGTTCGCCGCCGTACTGGCGGCCGCGGCCGGGGGAGGGACAGCGGCGGTCGCCCGGATCGTCGACGGCCCGGCCGAGCTGATCGGCCGCCCCCTGCACGTACGGCCCGACGGCTCCTGCGCCGGGACCCTCGGCGGCCACCCCGAGCTGGACCGCACGGCGTCGGCCGAGGCCCGCGCGCTCCTGGACGCGGGCCGCACCGGAACGGTCGCCATCGGCGCCGACGGCAGCCGCTGCGGACAGCCCCTCACCCTCTTCGTCGAGTCCAGCGTCCCGCCGCCCCGGATGATCGTCTTCGGCGCGATCGACTTCGCCGCCGCCCTGGCCCGGGTCGGCTCCTTTCTCGGCTACCACGTCACCGTCTGCGACGCCCGCCCCGTCTTCGCCACCGCCGAGCGCTTCCCGGACGCCGACGAGATCGTCGTCGACTGGCCCCACCGCTACCTCGACTCCCAGGACCTCGACAGCCGCACTGTGCTGTGCGTCCTCACCCACGAGGCCAAGTTCGACGTCCCCCTCCTGGAACGCGCCCTGCGCCTGCCCGTCGCCTACGTCGGCGCCATGGGCTCCCGCCGCACCCACCTGGACCGCCTGGAGCGCCTCCGCGACGCCGGCGTCACCGAACTCGAACTGACCCGCCTGCGTTCCCCGATCGGCCTCGACCTGGGCGCCCGCACCCCCGAGGAGACGGCCCTGTCCATCGCCGCCGAAATCGTCGCCGACCGCCGCGGCGGCACCGGCGTCCCTCTCACCGGCGCCCACACCCCGATCCACCACGACGGGGCGGCGAGTGTGGGGCGGATCGGGTCGGTGGCCTGAGGGTGGGGACCTGAGGGCGAACGGGGTCCGGCGGCGGGGGCCGCTGAACGGCCCTTGAGAAGCCCGGCCGACACGAGCCCCGGCCCGGCGTCGGGCGTGCCGGAAGGAAAGCGGTTGCCGACCGGCCCTGCGGCGTACCAGGGTTGGCCGCACAGGAGGTACACATGCCGACACCGCCCGCCCCGAGCAGCCCGGACCTGGTGAAAGGCCTGCAGGAGAGAGCGGCGAGAGCCCTTCCGGCAGAGCACGTCGAACACCGCGACGGATGGTGGCTGCGCCACACCACCGGCTCCGCCTGGTGGGCGGGGACAGTGCTGCCGCACGGCGACACCGGGCAACTCGACCCGGCCGCACAACTCGACCCGACGGGGCAACTCGACCCGACGGGGCAACTCGCACCGACCGGACAACACGCTGCGACCGGACCGCTCGACCTGCGCGGCAGGGTGGCCGCCGTGGAGAAGTTCTACGCCGGACACGGCGTGGCAGCGCGATTCCAGATCACCCCTGGGACGTGCCCGGCGGACCTCGACCCGCTTCTGGCGGAACGCGGGTATCGGCGCGAGAGCCCGATGTCCTTGCGGCGTGCCGCGACTGCTGCCGTATTGGCGCAGGCGCCGACCGGCCCACTGCTGGGCGGCGCTCGCACCACGACCGGCCTGCGGGTCCGCGTGGACGATCACCCGACGAGCGCGTGGTTCGACGTCTGGCACGCCGTACACGGACATGGCGCCGACCCTCGTTCCGAGTGGGACCTGCTCGGCCGGGTGAACCGCCCCTCCGCCTACGCCTGCGCGCTGAACGGCGGCGAGGTCATCGCGGTGGGCCGCGCGGTCGCCGACGAGGGCTGGGCGGGAGTGTTCGGCATGGCCACCATCCCCCGGGCCCGCGGAAAGGGCGCGGCCCGCGCCGTACTCGCAGCGCTGGCCGACTGGGCCGGGGCACACGAAGCCGACGGCATGTACCTCCAGGTCGAACGCGACAACGCTCCGGCCCTTCGGCTGTACGACCGCGCGGGCTTCGACGAGGTGTGCGGGTACCACTACCGCGGTGGAGTGGGGTGAGGCCGGGGGCTGAGCCCGCGCCGTGTCCTCCCGGGTGCTCTTTCGGCAGGTGACTGGGCCGGCAGGTGACTGGGCGGGGCGGATTGGGGCGTTCGCCGACGCACTGATCGGGCGCGACCGCATACTTTCTGACAGACGAGCTGTACAGAGAGGGGCAAGGCCGTGTCACCTTCCGATGCCACCCCGGACCCGTACGCCGATCCACTGGCGTTCGGCCAGCGGATGCAGATCCTCCGCCAGCGCCGGGGCATCACCCGCACCGTCATGGCCGGTCTGCTGGGCATGTCCCCGTCATGGGTGAAGCGGGTGGAATCCGGCCAACTGCAAACACCCGGGCTGGAGATGATTCTCCGCATCGCCGAGACACTCCGGGTCCGCAACCTCGCCGACCTGACCGGACGTCACGCCCTCGGCGTCGACCTCTTCACCGGTCCGGGCCACCCCCGGCTGCCTGCGGTCGCGGCAGCCGTGAACGCGTTCCCCATCACCGATGACCGGCCCGCGCCCCGAGCCGATCACCTTCGTGCCCGCCTCGATCACGCATGGTCGGCCCGGCACTCCTCTCCCCACCACCGGGATGTGGTCGGCGGCCTCCTGCCGGGACTGATCCGCGATGCCCAACTGGCCATACGTCAGGCGGACACGGCGGCAGACCGGCGAGCCGCGCAGGCCACGCTCTCCGAGGTCTACTGCCTGTCGCAGTTCTTCCTGGCGTACCAGCCGGACCCCTCCCTGCTGTGGCGGGTCGCAGACCGGGGGATGGTCGCCGCCCAGGAGTCCGAGGACCCGCACGCCATGGGTATCGCGGCGTGGCTGGCGGCCGAGGCACACCGCGACTCCGGGCCGGCCCACTACGAAGAGGCCGAAGCGGTCACCAGGGAAACCCTCGACCACCTGCGGCCACTGCTGCCGGATGCCGATGACGGCGTACGCGCCGTCGCGGGAGCACTCACCGTCGCCGCCGCGTACACCGCCGCCCGACGAGGGGACACCGGGACGGCATGGCGCCACTGGGACAGCGCCCGGGTGATGGCCGACCGCCTCCCCACGGGCTACTTCCACCCGGTCACCAGCTTCTCGCAGGCCATCATGGGCGCCCACGCGGTCACGATCGCCGTCGAACTGCACTCCGGCAGCGAGTCCGCGCGCCAGTCCGACCGCGCGGATGCCACGGCGATCCCCTCCCGGCCACGCCGGGCCCGCCACCGCATCGAACAGGCCCGCGGATACCGGCTCGACGGCCGGCCGGACACCGCCTTGGCCCTGCTGGACCAGGCCTACGAGTCCGCCCCGGAGACGATCCGCTACAACGGCTTCGCCCGGCGCATCATCCTGGAGGAGACCGAATCGGCAAGCCCCGACCGACGCCGCCGCGCCTCCGCGTTGGCAGTCAAGGTGGGAGTTCTGGCGGCGTGAGGGAGGGGACACGATCTGTGTCCCCTCCCTCACGGAACCGCTCTTACTGTCGTCGCGTATCCGATCACGCCGACAGCAGGAGTGCGCGTGCACACCACAACAGACGGCCACAGCAAGCCGATCGACGTCGCAGCCATTCAGGCCACCATCACCACGGCGTTAGCGACCAGCAACGGTCCCTTGGTCATGGACGAACTGGTCACCCTCGAACGATCCCTGCGCGGTCACATCGAGCGGCTGCTCCCCGAGGCGGAAGCCGCGGCCGAACGGCTCTGGCGCGGCAGCATCGCGTGGTACCAACAGCGGGGCCGACTGGAGAGCATCCGGCACCAGGCCGCGCAGGGACTGACCGAACGCCCGCTCACCGCGCACATTCACGTGACGGCCCTGGCCCGCGAGTGCGCGTGGCTCCTGACCCAGCTCGGAGCGCACCGGTGACCCGGCGCATGTGCAACTGGCACCTGGGTTACACCGATCGCCCCACCCTGATCGCCCTCATCGAAACCGGCAGCGGCCCCGGCGCCATCTACTACGCCTGCCCGGACTGCATGCGCATCTATCGACTGCGGCCCTTCGATCCGGCCGCCGACGGCTGCCCGGTCTACGAGCGGCGCCGTGACTGAGGCTGCCGCCGAGCCCGCGACGGAGCCAGTGACCGGGGCCCTGGCTGAGACCGCGGCTGAGTCAGGGCCGTTGCCGATGGTTCCCCCTCCGTCGGCGACGGCCCGCATGAGGGTCAGGGGCGATAGACCGTGCCGGGTTGCGGACGATCCGGAGACAGCAGTTGGGGTACCGTCACCGAATCTCCCGGAGAATGCCCCAGGCTTCAGCCTGGGGAGGAATCCGGCTTCCCGCGGAGCGGGGCAGAATGGCCACGATCCCCCGGGCGCGCGGAAAGGGCACGGCCCGCGCCGTACTCGCAGCGCTGGCCGACTGGGCCGGGTCCCACGAGGCCCACGGCATGTACCTCCAGGTCGAACGCGACAACGCTCCGGCCCTTCGGCTGTACGACCGCGCGGGCTTCGACGAGGTGTGCGGGTATCACTACCGCACCGGAGCGGGGTGAGTCTTCGCTGTACCGTTCTGGTGTCGAGTCAGATCGGAGCCAGTGATGACCGAACACGCTGACATGCACATCGGAGCCCGGCTGCGCCAGGTCCGGAAGCGGCGCGGAATGACACAGCGCGAGCTCGCCGCGGCAGCCGATGTCTCCCTCTCCCTGGTACGGAAGTTGGAGCAGGGCGAGGTCGACGGCACCCGTATGGAGACGGCCCATCGTTTCGCCCTGGCCCTCCGGGTACCGACGAGCTCTCTGCTGGAACGCGACGACGAGGAGCCCGAGCCCGGTAGGCCCGAGGCATGGTGGCCCCTGCAACGGGCGGTGCAGGTGGCCGCCGAGCCGCCGGCTGAGGCTCCCACCGTGGAAGGCGTTCGAGAGGTGCTCCCGGAAGCCCGCCGAACGTACTTCGCCAATAAACTCGGCGAGTTCTCCGGACTTCTCGTCCCCTTGCTCCGTGACGCAGACGCACTCGGTGATTCCACCGATGCTCGGGACGTGCGTTCGCACCTGCTCCAGATGGCTGGTTCGGTGCTGACCCAGGTTCGTGCCTATGCCGCGGCAGAGACCGCCCTGCGGCGCGCTCTCGACGATGCCCCGGACCGTCGGCGTGCGGCGGCAGTCATCACGACGTGGAGCTGGCTCCTCCTCCGGCAGGGCAAGTTGGCGGCATCCCGCGAGCTCGCCACGCGGTGGGCAGATGATGTGGAGCCACGCCTCTCCCGGGCGACACCGGAGGACCTGGCGGCTTGGGGCTGGCTGCTGCTGCAAGCGTCCGCCGCGAATCTGCGGGACAACCGGCCGGGCGAAGCCGCGGACACGATGCGGCTCGCGCGGGCCGTCGCCGTCATGACGGGGCGGGAGTTGCCGCGAGGCCGGGAGCGGCTCACCACGTGGGGACCCAAAACCGTCGGCTACAAGGCGGCGGAGCGACACATCGTCCTCGACGAGCCGGACAAGGTCCTGTGTGCGGCACGGCGGATCGGCGGCGACATGGCGGCGAGCACCGAATACCACCGCCACCGGCTCGACGTCGCACGAGCGCACGTCATGCTCCGTCAGCACAACGAGGCCGTGGAAACCCTGGCGGACCTTCATGCCGCCGTCCCCGAATGGCTGGCCAGCCAGCGGTACGCCCGGGACATCCTCACGGATGTGATGCAGCAGCGCAGGACCCTGACTCCGGAGATGCACACCTTGGCGGACGCGGTGGGTGTTCCTCTGTAGTGCCGCCTTCTCGTTGGCACTTCCTGGGCGGGCACCGCGAAAGCGTCATTGAGCCCCAGGTCATACCCCTTCTACTGTCACCGCATGAACACAGACCGTGCCGGGGTGCGGGGCGGTGGGCACCCCCTCAAGTTCTCCCACCCCATCGACATCGCAGCCATTCAGGCCACCATCACCACGGCATTAGCGGCCAGCAACGGTCCCTTGGTCATGGACGAACTGGTCACCCTCGAACGATCCCTGCGCGGGCACATCGAACGGCTGCTCCCCGAAGCGGAAGTCGCGGTCGAAGGGCTGTGGCGCGGCAGCATTGCGTGGTACCAGCAGCGGGGCCGGCTGGAGAGCATCAGGTATCTGGCCGCGCAGGGGCTGACGGAGCGCCCGCTCACCGCGCACATTCACGTGACGGCCCTGGCCCGCGAGTGCGCGTGGCTCCTGACCCAGCTCGGAGCGCACCGGTGACCCGGCGCATGTGCAACTGGCACCTGGGTTACACCGATCGCCCCACCCTGATCGCCCTCATCGAAACCGGCAGCGGCCCCGGCGCCATCTACTACGCCTGCCCGGACTGCATGCGCATCTACCGACTGCGGCCCTTCGACCCGGCCGCCGACGGCTGCCCGGTCTACGAGCGGCGCCGCGACTGAGGCTGCTACCGAGCGCGCGACGGAGACAGTGACGGGGTCCCTGGCTGAGGGACCGCGACTGAGACAGGGCTGTCGTCGGCGGCTTCCCCCTTCATCGGCGACGGCCCGCAGGCGAGCGCATCGTTCCATCGGGCCGGCCGGCACCACCCGCTTGGAGCCGGATAGTCACCGGAGAGGGGCTGCGTTCGGGACGAAGTCACCCTCACGGTGGACAGGCACTTGCCCCGGGCCCCAGCGGCCCCCGGGGCCGCTACCTTCTGGAGCCGGCAACCACCGACGCGAGGAACGCCAGGATGGACGACGAACCGCTGGAACGCTGGGCGGAACGCCGCGACGCCAGGATCGGACGCCTGCGTGCCCTGCCGATCGTCCCCGGGGGCGGGCCCAGAGGATCGCATGTGTACCCGGACGCACCACGCGCCATCGAGCGATGGAACGGGTACGCGTGGGAGCCGTACGGGTTCGCCGCAAACCTGGCCGAGGCGAAGGCAATCCTCTACCCGGAAGCCAAAGACTCTCCGGCTCCGGCCCAGGCGCCGGCGCCCAAACCCCTCGGCACAGGCACCGGCAAGCACCGCAAGCCCCAGCCACCGAGGTCCAACGGCTGAGGGGCAGAGGGCTGATGGCGGCGCAACTGGGGCCGCTTCCGAGCGCAAAGGTGGCCGAGGCGAAAGGGGTTGAGAAGATCCCGACATGCAGTTCGATGACCCCGCCGACATGATCCGCCAATGCACGGAACGGCTCGGTGAGAAGACCGGTCGGCAGTTCTCCGCCATGGCCCGCCGCGGCTTTCGGCTCGTCCGATCCACGGACGGCCTCCCGGCCTCAGGCCGATGCCGGCTCGGTGGGGCCGCCCTTCTCGAACCGGGGGCCCTCTGGCCCGAGCAAAACGGGATTCCCCTCTCCCTGCACGCCGTACTGGACACCGATGCCCTCGCCACCTGGCTGGGCGACGAACTGCCCATCCGCCCTTGCCTGCTCAACTTCTTCCACCTCGATCCGGACCTGCCGTACGAGGAGTACCGCATACTGGACCTGCTCGGATCCGGGGCATGCCGCGTGATTCCCGCCGACCCGGCCCGAGCGGTCGAGACGACGGCACCCGAACCGGCGAGGAGCTACCCGGCGACCCCCGTCCACGCGGTCGAGGTGACGATGCTCCCGGACTGCTGGGACGTCGAGGACGACGACGTGGAGTTCGACCGGGACGAGCACTGGGGCGCGGCATCGCTCATGCTCAGCGAGATGGGAGACCTCGACGGGAACACCGCCGGCAGTCACTGCGCCTTCGGCTGGCCGGACACCTCGCACACGCTCAGCGTGTCGCCCCGCGACGCCGACGGCCCCGCAGTCCACCTCCTCCAGCTCGCCGAGGACACCGAACTCGGCTGGGGCTGGGGCGACGCCGGAACGCTGTACTTCACGATCCCGGTCAAGGCGTTGGCGAACGGCGACTTCAGCAAGGCTGAGGTGCAGATCCTCTGCTGCTGACCTGCGCAGCGGAGGAAGGCGCCGAAGGCCGTACGCCGTCATCCTGGGCTCCGACGTTCCCTTGCTGTGGGTTTTTGGGTGAAGCGGTATCCGATACCGGCTTCACGAGAAAGCAGCCCCGTTCGACTGGCTCATTCTCGAAATCACACGGCGACCGGGGCGTTTCCGCATTCAGGCTGGCAGGATTCCTTGGCTCTGTCCTGAGTGATCAGTCCACATCTGCTTGGCAATGCATCCACTCCATCAACGCCGTACCGGGGCCGGGGGAGGAGCCGGGGCAGACGCCGACGGGGCTGGGCCGCCGACGCCAAGGCCGGGCTACGGGCCGACGTCGCGGGGGCGGCCGGCCGCCGCTCACTGTCCTCCAGTAGGTTGCGACCGGAAGCTCAACTCCGGTGAGAGGCAGTCGATATGGGCGCGCCGAAAGCGGTCGAGGTCCCGCAACCCCTGACGGCGTCGTACGCCCGGAGCTTCGGCGAGGAAGGGATGGCCTGGATCGCCGGACTGCCGGCTCTCGCTGCGGAATTCCTGGACCGCTGGGAGCTGAAACGGGACGGCGCGTCCGGATCAGGGGAAGCGTCGCTGGTGCTGCCGGTGCTGCGCAACGACGGCACGCGCGCAGTCCTCAAACTTCAGATGCCCAGGGAGGAGACCACCGCCGCAGTCATCGGGCTGCGCACCTGGGACGGCGAGGGGATGGTGAGGCTGCTCGGCCACGACCCCGGGAGCAGCACCATGCTCCTGGAACGGCTGGACGGTGCCCGCACGCTGACCTCGATCGAGGACGACGACGTCGCGATGGGCATCCTTGCCGAGCTTGAGGCGCGGTTGGTCCGTGTCCCCGCGCCGCAGGGACTGAGGAGCCTCGGCGACATCGCCACCGAGATGCTGGAGCAGGTTCCGCGGGCGGTCACGGCTCTGGCCGACCCTGCCGACCGGCAACGCCTGCGGGGCTGGGCGTCGGCGGTGGCCGACCTGGTCGGCGAACCCGGCGACCGGATGCTGCACTGGGATCTGCACTACGACAACGTTCTCGCCGCGGAACGCGAGCCGTGGATCGCCATCGATCCCGAACCGCTGTCCGGGGACCCCGGCTTCGACCTGTGGCCCGCCCTGAACAGCCGGTGGGAGGACGTCGTGGCGAAGGGCGACACTCCGCGCCTGGTGCGGCGCCGCTTCGACCTGCTCACTGAGGTCCTCGGCCTGGACCGGGCACGTGCGACCGGCTGGACGCTGGGGCGGCTGCTGCAGAACGAGCTGTGGGACATCGAGGACGGCGCGACCGCCCTCGCCCCGTCCTCTGTCGCCATTGCGGAGTCCTTGGTGAACCGTCGGTCCTGACCCCTGAGAGGAAGGCCAGGGCCGGGATCACGCACCTTCAAGCGGCTCAGTCTCCCTGCGACCACGCAGCTGTAGGGAGTGACAGGTAGATGCCGAAGTCGCGGAGTCCAGTGGCGGTGCCGATGGCCGCGTGAAGCCCGTCCACGCGTTCCTGGCGGTTGGCGGCCCTGCTCTCGAACCACTTCGACCTCACCTCGATGACCACATCCAAGGCGCTGCGGTCCAACGGGCCCAGCCTCCGAAAGCGAATCTCCACATCGCCCGGCTGCAAGGCCCCGTCGTACGGTTCCTCGGGACACTCCACGGCTTCGGACACCAGGTGCGGCAGCAGCGCCCCCAGTTCGCGGAGCCTGGATTCAGCGACACCCGGCGCATAGGTGACTTCCACGAGCGGCATCGGACCACTCTAGAGTCCGGACCACACGTTCGGTGTCACGGAGCCGGACGACGAGTGGGGCGATGTGCGGTCCGGCGCGGTATCGGGCGGCCGGTTCGGGGAAGGGCCTGGCGATAATCCGGAGCTGCTCGTCAGGCACCGACCGTCCGCAGACGCCCCGACACCCCGTCGACGCACCACCCCAATCCATGCCTTCTGCGCCGCTGTGTGCCATTCGGCGACCACCGCCACCGAGCCTGCCGCATCGCCGAGTGGACGCATGGCCAAGAGCTGTGGACTGACTGCCAACGACAGCGTGGGATCAGCTCCATATCGTGAAAGGGAACCTGGATCTCAGGAGACCAGCGGTCTTGCGCACACAGAACAGTGGCGCAGGGCGCATGACACGGGGAGTCCGACATGAGAACACGTTCGTTCGGCATTGCCTTGACCACGGGAGTCGTGACGTGCGTCGGCGTACTCGGTGCCGGTTCAGCGCAAGCGGACAATGCACCGGCGAAGACAGCCGGCGTGAGCAGCATCGGAACAGCGGCAGACGCCCAACGCGCTGCCGGCTCCGTGCAGGGCAGCCCGCACAGCCGTAAGTACGGGAAGAGGATCTATCTCTACGGGAGTTCCCCGGGCTGTCGCATCATGGCCTCGGTGAAGGCGAACAGGAGTCGCGCCACGGGGTATCTGAAGGCCACCTGCAAGGACAAGTCGTTTTCCACCATCTCCGGCGCCTTGTCCCTCAACAACCAGGATTTCAAGAAGGTGGGGATGCGGACCCAGGGCAAGTCGATGACCACCAAGCGGGTCAGTTTCAAGAACCGCAGGGGCACCCAGAAGTTCTGCATGATGGGATGGTGGATGCACCCCCTGTACCCGGAGCCCCACAAGCGCAGTGAGGCCAAGGCCTGCGTCAAGTACTGACGCGGCTGCCCAGGGCCGTCCGGTGGGTCATGGGTGAGCCACCGGACGTGCCTCGGCGCTGAAACGCACTCATGCGTCAGCAGCGCAGCTCAGGCGGGTGCGAAAGTGTCCATGCGCTGATGGTTTATCGGCGGCCGATGGTGCTTTTCGCGCCCGCCCGGGGTGCGGAGTCTCAGGTCGGCTGTGCGATCGGTCCGAATTGGGTGCGCTTGGCAATTGTCATGCGGGCTGCATCGCCGGTGTGGGTGGCGGTGACAGCTTTCATGGTGATGTGCGGGCGATGCCTTGACTGCCGCTACGGCTGGATTGTGGGCCATTTCCGCCTTGCTGCAGCGCGGTGGATTCAATGAAGTCAGAGCAGTGGAACAGAACGTGATGAACCGAAGGGGTTTCAGCATGCGCATGCTCCAGGCATCTCGCGCACTCGTTGTGAGTGCCGTCACCGTGAGCATTCTCGGTACTGCCGGAATCGCCGGCAACACGGCCATCGCCGCGGACCACGGTTCCACGGCAAAGAAGAAGACCTGCAAGGTCTCCGCATGGACCGACCGCGTTGACCGGAAGCTCGACAAGTTCGGCAGCGGCGCGATCCGGTGCAACTTCAAGCCGGCCTACACCAAGCTCACCGTCACTCTTTACAAGGGAAAGAAGAGGATGGCGAGCGCGGAGTGCAGCAACCACAGGAGGGACTGCTACGTCGCCACCAAGGCGGTCAAGGACGGGCCGGGGACTCAGAAGTGGATCACCAAGGTCGGCGGCTCGTGGGGCAAGGGAAAGAGCAAGACCGTGTGGAGCAGGCCGCTCTCCGGCTGAGACGGCTCTGACGACGGCACCGTGACAACCGAAGGACGGATCACATGAAGCGCAAGCTCGCCCTCACCGCGGTCACCGCGGTCCTCAGCGCGGGAACCCTGGCCGGCGTGGCTCCGACCGCCACCGGCGCGCCCGCTGCTGCCGACACCGCCACTCCTGCGGCCAAGGCGAAGAAGACCTGCCACGGAGGACCGGGCACCTGCGTCCTGAAGAAGAGGCACCCCCGCAAGGGGACGGTGACCGTAAAGGTGAACGTCTTCGGAAAGGACAGGACCGGCCCGCGCTACGGCTGGGATCTTCGCAAGGGCGACAGGATTCTCTGCACGGGGGAAGTGCGAGAGCACTGGAAGACGAAGACCAAGAAGTGCAAGAGGATCCCCAAGGGCACCATCACGCTGAACGTTCCGCACCGCAAGGGTGCGTCGGCGAGCATGTCCTGGTGACCCGGGGGATGGCTCCTGCCCCTTGAGCAGGTCCGGAGAAGGCCCTGGCGGAAACATCCCGCCAGGGCCGCATCCGGTTGCATCCCAGGAGCGCTGCTCGATGCCGCCCCGCCCCGCGCCTCACACCTTCCGCCACCGTGCCATGGCGAAGGAGAACACCCCGAACAGCGCCAGACCGGCAGCGATTGCCGCGAGCAGCCACGGCCCCGCCGGGGTGTCGGAGAAGGTGCGGAGGGTGTCGTCGAGGCCCTTGGCCTCGTCCGGGTCGTACTGGGTTGCGGCCTGGACCGCGAAGGCGCCGGCGACGGCGAAGACCACGCCGCGGGCGATGCCGCCGGAGACGCCGAGGACGTCGACGGCCTTCTTGGTGCGGCGGGACATCGCGGAGCGCTTCAGGTGCTTGTGGTACTTGCGCAGCATGGCGCGGATCGCGATCCAGAGGCCGGCTCCGGCGACGGCGAGGCCGCCGAGGGCCACCAGCCACTGGCCGGCGGGGAGTTCCATGGCGCGGGAGGTGATGTCCCGGGACTGCTGGTCGCTCGAGCCGCTGCCCTTCTCGCCTGCCGCGAAGGAGAGGACGGAGTAGGCGACGAAGGCGTAGAAGACGGCGCGGGCCGCTGACAGGAGGCGCTTGGAGGGCTTGTGGCCGTCCGGGCCGGCCGCGCCGAAGGCCGCTTCGGAGAGGCGCCAGAGGGCCATGCCCGCCAGGCCGATGCCCACGGCCCAGACGAGCAAGGCGCCGAAGGGCTGGTCGGCCAGTTCCTCCAGTGCGCCGCCGCGGTCCGCCTGTTCGCCGCCGTCGCCGAAGGCGATGCGCAGGGCGAGGAGGCCGACCAGGAAGTAGATCACTCCGCGGGCCGCCAGACCCCAGCGGGCGGCGGCCTCCACGGCGGAGCTGTTCGCCGCCTGCCGGGCCGTACGACGAGCCGTACGGCGGCCCCGTATCACCGACGCTGCGTTCACTGCGGCCTCCCCATCCCACCCACCCGGCGTGCCGTGCCGGGCACCGTGTGTTCCGCGTGTGCCCCGGTCGTGGTCGGAGAAACGGTGGCGGGGAGGGCCCGCCCCGGTGGGGTGGCGGCGGCCTGTGGAGGGGCGGCGTCCGGGCTGGGGGACCTGGTGCGGGTGGGGTGTGACGGGGGTGGTGCGCTGCGCGTTGACGCATACGTGCGTGTATGTATGATAGCTCTATGCGTAGAACCGCCGAGGAAGCCGCACAGACCCGGGCCGCCCTGCTGGATGCGGCGCTTTTCGTCTTCGCCGAACAAGGCTTGGCCTCGGCTCGGCTGGCGGATGTCGCACAGCGCGCCGGGCTGACGCGTGGCGCGCTCTACTACCACTTCGCGGACAAGTCCGCCCTGCACGCCGCCGTGATGGCCCACTCCTGGGAGACCGTCACCGAGCCGGTGTGGGGCATTCTCAGCTCGGACGCGCCGTTGGAGGAGCGACTCCACAGCTTCCTCACCACGTGGTTGCGACGGCTGCGCCACGATGCCCGCTTCCGTGCGCTGCTGACCCTCACCCTGGACAGTTCGTACGACGCCGCGGGCCTGCCCGAAGGCCGGGCCGCCAAGGCCTCCGGTCTCGCCGAGTGGCAGCAGCAGCTCGAAGCTCTCTTCGGTGAGAAGACGGCCGCCGCGGACGCGGGCGCGGATCACACGCGCCGCCCCGGCGCGGGCGAGGCCGCCGCGATAACCCCGGAGAGTGCCGCCGCGAGTCTGCTCGCCTGGCTGTGCGGCACCGCGCTGCTGGCCGCCACCGATCCGGACCTCCTTCCTCCGGACGACGCCACCGGCGTCGCCCCCGCTCTCAGAGGACTTCTGCCATGACTGAAATCCGCTCGGGGACTCGTCCCGGAGCCGCCGTCACGGTCACCGCACTGGCGCTCGGCGTCGACATGTTCCTGTACGGAAGCATCGTTCCGCTGCTGCCCGGCCTGCCCGCCGTCGACGGTTCCCCGCTCATCGCCGGTGTGCTGTTCGCCGTCTACGCGGCGGCGCTGCTGGCCGCCACCCCGTTCGTCGGGGTGTGGGTGGACCGGCGCGGGCCGCGTGCCCCGATGCTCGCCGGCCTGTTAGGACTGGCCGCCGCCACCGTGCTGTTCGCCTCCGCCGTCGAGGTCGACGGCTCCTCAGGGCTGGCGCTGCTGCTCCTGGCGCGTGCCGCGCAGGGCGTTGCGGCAGCCGCCTCCTGGACCTCCGGGCTCGCGCTCATCGCGGCCACCCATCAGCCCGACCAGCGCGGCAAGGTGATGGGGTTCGCCCTCTCGGCCGTCGGCGTCGGTGTGCTGCTCGGCCCCGCCGTCAGCGGTGTGCTCAACGACGCCTGGGGTCCGCGCGCCCCGTTCTTCCTCATCGCGGCGCTGGCCGCGGGCGACGCCGTGGCCCGGATCCTCCTCGTCAAGGAGACCCCCGCGGACGAGGTCCGCACCCCCTACCGGGTCGTGCTGCGCGGCCCGCGAGTCGCCCTGCTGATCGCGCTGACCGGGCTCGGCGCCGCGGCGATCGCCTTCCCCGAGCCCGTCCTGCCGCTGCACCTGCACGATCTCGGGCTCGGCACGACCGCCATCGGCCTCGTCTTCGCCGGTGCCGCACTGGGCGGCACCCTGGCCGCTCCGATCGCCGGCATGCTCACCGACCGGGCCGGAGCCGGCCGGATCGCCGCCGCGGGCGCGCTCGTCGCCGCCCTCGGCTTCTTCCTCGCCGGACGCGACTCCACGGTCTGGTCCGTCACCGGGCTGATCGTGGTGGGCTTCGGCGCCCAACTCGTCCTCGCCCCCACCCTGGTGCTCATCGGGGCGCTCGCCGAGCACACCCAACCCGCCGCGTACGGCGCGGCGTACGCCCTCTACAACCTCGCCTACACCGGCGGGCTCGCGGTCGCCCCGGTGCTGGCCGGTGCCGGCGCGAAGGCGGCCGGTGTCCCGACCACGACGCTCGTCGCCGGTGGATTCGCGGTCGTGCTCGCGGCGGTGCTGATGTTCCGGCGGGATCAGCCCGCCACCGGCTCGACCGCATCTCCGGACCTCACTCGGCCGGGCTTCACCACGGACGCGTAATAGCCCAGGTTGTGCCCGAAGCGGCGGTGGACCGTACGGAGCAGTTCACGGTCCACCGCCAGCCCCTGCTGCGGGCGCGAAATCATCACGCAGCGCGGGCAGGCCACCTCGATGCGGACCGTCGCCTCGCCGATCCGCAGCTCCCGGCCGGTCCAGTCCTCGTCGGTCTCGGCGGGGCCGTCCACCACGAGGTTGGGGCGCAGCCGACGGGTGTCGACCGGGCTGCCGAGTGCGGCGCGGAGCGCCTCCAGGATGCCGGTGGTGAGGATGTGCAGCGGATACGCGTCGAAGTAGCTGCCCGGGATGGTCTGGAACTCCATGACGGCGGGCGGGAGTTGTGAGAGATCGGGGATGTCCGCCAGGTCGGCGACCCCGAACAGGCCGGTCAGGTAGCCGTTCACATCCTCCGGGTACACCCGCGTGTAGTGCTCCCGCTGGTCGGCCGGGACGCGGGGCCAGAGGGTGACATCGGCGCCCAGGTGCGCGCTGAGCGCGTCGTGGACGCCTGCGTCTGCGGACGTGACCGGGGGCGTGCCGGGCGCGCTGAGCTCGACGGGTGGCGACGGCTCACCCGGTACGGGTGGGCGCAGATACCGCACCCCGATGTCGAGCAGCGCGGGCAGTGAGCGGGCGTCCGTGACACAGCCGCGCTTCTCGTCGCGCACCGCCCAGCAGCGATCGCCCGCGATGCCGTCGGTGGTGAGCTCGCAGCGGTCGAGACGTTCGCCCGCCATGCTCTTGACGGGGTAGCGCCAGATGTCCTGCACGGCGGGGGGTGTGGGGGTGGGCGTGGGCGTGGGCGTGGGGCTGTTGGGGCTGGTGAGGGTTTGTGTGTCGGGTGCCTGATGTGTCGTCATGGTGGGTCGCCTCCTGAGTCGTTCGGGTTGGTTGGGTGGTCCGGTTGTTTCGGGGCGTTCGGGTTGTCCGGGTCGTTTGGGTTGTTCGGGTCGTCCGTGGTCGTCCGTGGTCGTCCGGGGCCGCCCGGGTTCGTCCGGGGCGTCCGGGGCGCCCGGGTGGTTCCGGGGAGTCCGGGTCGGCTTGGGCGCGTGCTGGGGCCTGGTGCGGTGCTCTGTGGCCTCAGGTGAGGAGGTACTGCTCGGCCGCCTGCTGTACCTGGTGCGCGGTGACCTGGAGGAGCCGGTCCGGGTAGCGGGTGCTCTCCGCCGGGGACAGGCCCGCCACCTCGTAGCCGCAGAGGCGTTCGGTGATGCCGCGGGAGCTGCGCCCGGCCCGGTGGTACTGGATGACGAGCCGTTCCTTGGCGGATGCCAGCAGGTCCTCGCTGAACTCCCCGTGGGCCAGGGCGCTGATGACGGCTCGGGTGCCGGCCGCCACCTCGGGGAGTGTTTCCGGGGCGCAGCCGGCCGCGACCAGGCCGTAGCCGCCGTGCGCGAACTCCCGGCTGAATGCGGCGAGGGAGTAGGTCAACGCCCTTTCGACGCGCAGGTGTTGGTCGAGGAGACCGTTCCTGCCGCCGAGCAGGGCCCAGGCGAGGTGCACGGCCGGCTTGTCCGGGCTGCTCAGGGGGACGCCCGGGGTGCCGAGGAGGTGGTACGCGGACCCGGGGCCCGCCGGGACGGAGACCGTGACCGGACGGGGCGTGGTGGGCGGAGCCGGTTCGCGGGTCTGGCGGGAAGCGGGGGTGGTGTGAGTCTCCGCCACGCCGGCGGTGACGGGGCCGGTGGGCGCGGTGCCGGGGTTGGCGGGGTCAGTGGGCGCGGTGCTGGGGTTGGCGGGGTGGCTCTCCGGGGCAAGGCCGGTGGGGGGTGTGCCGTGCGGGGGCGTGGTCGCCGGCGGTGGGGGAGAGCCGGGGCGCTCCGGGGCCGCGACGAGGCCGTGGCTCTCCGGGGCCGCGACCGGGCCGGTGTTCTCCGGGGCCGCGACCGGGCCGGTGTTCTCCAGGGCCGCGACCAGGCTGGTGTTCTCCAGGGCCGCCACCAGGTCTCGCCGGGCGGCCGGGTCGGTGTGGGAGACAGCCAGGACGGGCGGGGCCGCGCGGAGGGTGGCGGAGAGTCGTCGTACGGAGTCGGGGTCGGTGGCGGCGAGGGCGGCGGCGCGTTCGTCGTGGCCGATGGCGTACGGGTGGTTCTCACCGAACAGGGCGCGCCGGACCCCGTCCGACCACCGGTCGTCCGCCGCGAGCGTGGCCAGGCACTCCGCTTTCGCCTTCTCGAAATCGGGTTCCAGGTCCGCCTCTTGGCCCACTCCCTCGGCGAACCACTCCGGTACGGCGCGGAGCACCGGGCCGTCGGAGCGCACGCATTCCACGGTGACGCCGGCGTAGTCGGCGGTGACCACCGGCTCGGCGCGTATCGCGGCCCCCGACCGCCGGGCGGCCCGTGCCACCGCACGGGCCCAGCAGGCGGCGATCAGCGGCGCCGCGACGACGGCGGCGCGGTCTCCGGCCGTGGTGAGCGGCAGTGCGAGCGTGGCCGCGGACAGGGTGCCGCCGTCGCCCCGTCCGTCGATCACGACTCCGCCGCCCCGCACCGGGGTCCGTCTCGGGGCGGTGCCGGCGGGGACGGGGGTGGAAGCCGACGCCGACGCCGACGCGGGTGTGGGATCTGGAGTATCAGCGGCTCGGGTATCAGCGGGCCGGGAATCGGCAGGTCGGGTGTCGGCAGGTCGGGTGTCGGCGCGCGGAGGGTCGGGAGTGGCGTTCTTGTTCCTGACTACACCGCTCGGCGCTCCGAGGTTCCGTGTCATCGGTCGTCCTTCCCCGCTGTCCCCGGCTCGACCTGATGTATCGCTTCGACGTGGCGTTCCCACTCCGCCAGTACCGCCGCCACCTCGGCCGCGGTCACCTGCTCCGGAGCGTCCGTTCCGTACGGGCCCTCCGTTCCGTACGGCCCCTCCGTTCCGTACGACGCTTCCGGTCCGTACCGCGCTTCCGGTCCGTACTGCCCCTCCGGACTGCCCGCCCAGGCGTCCGGACCGGTCTCGGCGGCGCGCGCGGCGAGCGTCTCCAGGTCGTCGGCTGCGCGAAGTTCGGGGATCAGCGCCTCGGTTCGCAGCCAGAGCTCCCCGTCCGCGGCGAGCAGCCGGGCCCGGGCGTCCCACAGCGCGCCGTGCAGTGCGCGCCGGGCGGCGTCCGCGTCCGGAGCGGAGACCATGGCCCAGACACAGGTCATGCCGCGCAGCTCCAGCAACTGGAGGTCGAGTCCGCCCGCCGCGCGGACCGCACGGCGGGCGAGTTCCTGGCGTGCACGGTGGGTGGGATGGCGGCCCGCCCGGTTGACGAGGCCTTGGCGGGAGGGGAGCGCGGGGCCGTTGCCGGGGTGGCCGACCGCGAACGCGAGCCCCACCGCCCGGCTGACGCCCCGTCGCTGGGTGCCGTTCGCCGTGGTGGACCGTACTGCCACACCGGAAGCCCGCTGCCCGTCGGATCCCCCCTGCCGGTCGGATTCCCCAAGCCGATCGGATCCCCCATGCCGATCGGATCCGCCACGCCGGCCCGATCCCCCCTGCCGGTCGGAAGCGCCGGGCCGACCGGAAGCGCCGGGCCGCGACGCCCCGGCGCTCTCAGGCGCCAGTTCGACGCAGACACCGTGCGACAGGGGCCGGGCGTCGTGCCTGGGGGAACGGATCAGCCGGGGTGGCAGTCCTTGGCCGGCGACCGGCCCTCCGGGCGGCCCCAACGTGGCCGCCCCTAGCGTGGCCGCCCCTAGCGTGGCCGCCCCCACGTCCGCCGCGCCATCGGCGACGATGACCGCCGTCGCGTCGGACGGCCGGTACCAGGTCGCGTGGAAGGAGCGCACCGCGTCCGGGGTGAGCGCGTCCAGCACCGGCCGGTCTCCCAGGGGGGAGTGCGCGTACGAGGTGCCCGGCCACAGCGCGGCGAGCAGCGTCTCCTGGAGGCGCCAGCGGAGGTCCGCGGTGCGCTGCGCCGTCTCCCGGCGGATGGCGGCCAGTTCCGCCGCGAGCACGGCCGGCTCGACGGTCAGGGTGTCGAAGGCCGCGGCCAGGGCCGCGACCGCGGCGGGGGCGTCGGGGCGGCGGACCAGTACCGCGTAGCTCGTCCGTTCCCGGCCGGTCCGGGCGCTGACCAGGGCGCCGTTCCCGACCCGTCCGCCGCCCATCGCGCAGCGCACCACCAGGTGTTCCACGACATGGGCCAGCCCGCGTTCGCCGGGCGGCTCGTCGGCGCTGCCCACCGCCACATGCAGCCGGACGGCCGCGAGCGGGGCGCCCGGACGGTCCACCGTGATCAGGGCGGGCCCTCCGGTGGGCGGGCGGCTCAGGACGGGCATGCGGCGGCCGGGTCGGCGGGGGTGAGCGTCACCAGGGTCTGGGCCAGCAGCCGCCCCTTCTCGTCGGTCGCGATCACGACCCAGTCGCCGGGGGCCAGCACGGCGTTGTCGTCCAGCGGCATGTCGTAGCGGGCCACCGGATCGTCCGGGGTGCAGAGCAGCTCCCGGGTGTGCACCAGCCCGGCGGCCTCCCAGGCCAGGCTGATCTTCTCCGGCCCCTCCAGGCCGTCGAGGCCCACGGACCAGCGCGCCACCCGCCGTCCGGCGTCGTCGCGCACGGTGTCCAGTGCGGCGCGGCCGAGGCGGAGCGGTGAGACGTACTGCTCGGTGAAGGCGTACGGCACATGCCGTCCGCTCCGGTCGAAGACGACGGCGTGCGCGGCGACCAGCCGGTTCTCGGCGTCGTAGACGGAGGCGTGACAGTAGTCCCGCTCCTGTCCCTCGGGGAGCAGGACCAGCAGTTCCGTGGTGGCGGCCGCCCGGTCGGGGGAGAGCGCGTGCATCCGCACGCGGCACTCCTCCCGGTCCACGAAGAAGAACTTGTGCGTCAGCACCGTGCCGTCGGCCGGGCGGGGGACGGTGCTGGTGAACGTCAGCTTCACCCCGCCGTCCAGTGCCGTCACGCCGATCTCGCACGCGACCGGGCCGTGCTCGGAGGTCAGTTGCCGGCTCGCCATCCGGCGGGCGAAGACGGCGGCGATGTCGGAGGTGTGCGCGAAGTCCTCGTTGCGGACCACGGACATCGCGGGGGTGACGGTGAACGATGCGGACATCACGGCTCCTTCACGGGGCGGGTGCTTCGGCGGTGCGGTGTGCGCGGTGAGTGCTGCGCCTGTGGTGGTACGGGACGCGGGGACCGGCGAGCGGGCCCTGCGACGTCTCGAGCCCGGCGAAGCCCCGGGTCGGGCAAGGCCCCGGGTCGGGCGACGCGCCATTTCGGGCGACGCGCCGGGCCGGGCCGGTCCCTCGGCGTGACGAGGGACCGAACCGTGACGCCTCCACCCCAGCCGGGACCCCCAACCGCGCGCCCCCAACCCTCAAGGCAGCGGATGCGGATAGGGATTGTCCGGCGCGGAGTCGAAGCCGAGCCGGGCCGCGACCTCGTGCAGCCTGCGCCCGCCGAGCATCCGGCAGCCGTGGATGCCCGCCAGGTGCTGGAGCCCGGGGACCAGGACGCGGACGACGTGCACCCCGAGCCTGCGGGTGTCGGGCGTCGTCAGGTCCACGGCGTACACCGGGTGGCCGGCGGCGTTCAGTTCCTCGACGAGCCCGTCCAGCGGGTCCGCGGGCGCCCCGGCCTCGTCGTACGGCGGGCGCTGCGGGCGGGCGCAGGGGGCAGGCAGCGTCGGGTGGACCAGGTATCCGGCCTTCTCGCGCAGCTCGGGGAACTTCGTGTACAGCACGGCGTGCTTGTTGAAGTCGTCCACGTCCGAGAAGTCCTCGGCCGGCTCCGTCCAGTCCTTGTACTGCCGCAGCAGCCGGCGCACGTAGGTGAGCCCCTGGGCCGCCTCCAGGAACGCCTTCTCCACCGCCTTGACGGGGGAGGGGCGGCAGGCACTGCCGAAGGACATGATGTGGTCGGCCCCGCTGCCGTGTTCCATCACCGCGACCACGCAGGAGGGCGCCAGGTCCAGCGACAGGTCGTAGAACCGCACCCGCCACGACGCCGAGCGTTCGATCAGGTACGACACCCGGGACGAGGCCGCGACCACCTCGGGGGCGACCGGCCGCGGGGGCAGCCGGTGCAGCCAGGACACGGCCAGGGCGTCGCGTTCGACGATCTCGCAGAGGCCGCCGAGGACGGCTTGCCGGTACGACGGGCCGGCGGCCAGGCCGGTCGAGATGGAGGGGGCGATGGCGCTCTCTCCCGGCGCTCGCCGGTAGTGCATGTGGACCTGGGAGGACGGCACGCGCACGGTGGCGCCGGTCGCCAGGTCGGTGGCCTGCGTCCAGCGGACCGGGGTGTCCGCGTCGAAGGGCTCGAACGGGAAGCCGGGCTCGGCGTACTGGTTCTTGGCGAACAGCGCGAACCGGTGCGGCTCGACGGCCGGTTCGTCCAGCTCCGACCAGGCCGCCAGCCGCAGCCGGTCCGGGCGGTAGAACCCGGCGGCGTAGCGCTCCAGCGACTCGCCGAGCGTGGCGTCGATGGCCTCGCCCTTGGAGAAGCCCGCACCGCCGTTGCGGGTGACCCGCATCGGGGGCTTGATGAGGGAGAGGTCGGCGGAGGTGCTGCCGCTGAGGTAGACGGGCGGTCCGCTCTCGGCGCGCCGCACATTGGCCGCGTGCACGATGCCGACCCGGTCGTCCTCGGCGTCCCGGAGCGTGCCGGTGACGGTGGTGTCGTCGGCCGGGCCGCCCTTGCACACGGGGCAGTTGGGGACGACGGAGAGGTGGCGTTCGACGCGGTCGGGGCTGGTGGGGTCGCGCCACAGCAGGGTGTCGGCGGACCGGTCGGGAGTGCCACCCCCACCCGTGACACCCGTGCCAGTCATGCCACCCGTGCCACCTGTACCGGCCGTCCGGCCCGTGCCGGCCGCGACCGCCCAGCCGGCGATCCGGCTGCCGGCGGTTCCGGCGAGGCGTGCGGACGCCCAGGACGGCACGGTGTGCTCGTAGGGCCGGCCGTCGGTGTCCGCGAGGTGGTTCATGTAGGCCCGCCAGGTGGGGCCGTGCACCGAGTGGGAGCTGACGCGGATGCGCAGACACTCGTAACAGGCGACGCCCCGTCCAGGTGCCCACAGGGGACCCACGAAGGTCACGGTCGCGCCGGCCGCGCCGTACACCAGGTGCGGCACGCCGGTGCGGACGCACATCGCCGCGGCCCGGGCCGGCCGGGGGTCGAAGAGGGACGCGGTGGCGATGACGACCAGCGACGGGCGGGGGCCGTCCGGCGGGTCCACGAGCGGCTCCGGGTCGCTGTCCGGGGCGGTGGTGCGGACGGTGGTGCCCGGGGTGCCCTCGGCGACCACGGCGAGCTGCCGGGTCAGTTCGGACGGTCCGAGGATCACCAGGCTGCCGGCCGCCGGGCCGTCGGACTCCGGACCGGCCGGCCCGGTGGAGCCGGACGCCGTCGCGGAGTCCTGCTGCGCGAGCCGTTCGGCGAGCCGGATCAGGCCGGTGCCCTTGATCCGGCGTACCTCCGAGGCGGTTTCCACGAAGCCGTTCTCGTCGTCCAGCGGGTGGACGCGCATGCTCTCGGCCGGCGGGGCCGAGGTGTCGATGTCCGTCATCTGGCCTCCTCGGGCCCGCGACCGGGCCCCTCGGGCGGGAGCGGGGGCCGGGGCGCCGCGGACGCGGTTCCGGCCGGGCTGTCGGTGCGGTGCGGGGTGTCCGGTGCCGTGGCGGTGCGCTGCGGAGCGTCCGTGGCCGTGCGGGTGCGGGCGGCGGCGGACGGTTCCGCTGCGGTCCCGGCAGGCGAGCCGGCGGACGTTCCGGTGGCCGTCCCTCCGGGGGAGCCGGCGGACGGTTCCGCGGCCGACCTGTCAGGGGCCCCGGCGGACGTCTCCGCGCCCGTTCCCCCGGTGCCCTTCGGCGGTGCGGCGGCGCGGGGCCCCAGCAGGGTCAGATACAGCACCGCGTCGTCGACCCCGTCCACGCCCACCAGGTCGTTGAAGTAGTCGTCGACGAAGGCGATCATCGGGTGGGCCACGAGGCCCAGCGCGGTGGCGGTGAGGACCACGCTCTGCGCGAGATGGCCGCAGTCGAGCAGGACGGTGCGGTAGCCGCGCTCCCGGTACTTCCACTGGTTGCGGCGGAAGGCCCCGGTGTAGACGACCATCGCGGCGGCTTCGTCCGCGCGGCCCTGGTAGCCGGTCTGCGCGGTGACGTCGGCCCAGCTGCGGTCGGCCCGGACCAATTGCAGCTCCCGGCGCCCGGGATGCAGGTAGTACAGGCCGGGTTCGATCCCCGTGACCCGGTTGACCAGCAGGAACAGGTCGCACGAGTAGAGCCCGCCCGCCGACGGCGTCGCGCGCAGCGGCAGCCTGACGTCGCCGCCGGCCAGCCCGCTGCCGGTGGTGCCGTACGAGAGGTTGAGCAGGTGGGCCAGTTGGTCGCGGGTCAGGGGGCCGCCGCCCATGGGCGCCCAGGAACGGCGGCGGCGCACGCAGTCATCGAGGGGCGCGAGGGCGGGCGGACCGTCGGTGCCGAGGTCGTGGACGCGGGCACTGTCGCGGAAGTCGCGGTAGGCCCGGCCGATGAGGCGGCGGGCCGCGGGCGCAATGTCGTTCACGTCCACGGCCGGCAGGGTGCCGAAGGCGGTCCGCATCTTGGAGTTCTCGTGGAAGATCCGGCTGAGGCGCACCTCGTCGGGCTCGTAGGTGAGGGAGAGCTGACGCGGGGCGCGCAGCCCCCGCGGCACCGGGGGACGTCGGGAGGCGGTCCCTGGGGTGGCCTGTCCGGGCGGTGCGGTTCCAGGGGTGGCCTGTCCGGGCGGTGCTGCCGTCGCGTCGGTGGTGCGTTCGGACGACGCGGCTGTCCCCTCGGCGGTCTCTCCGGACGCTGCGGTCGTTCCCTCACCCCTCTCGGCGGTCACCGGGGTGATGCGGCAGGCCACCACGACCGTGTCGGCGTCCGGCGGGCTCAGGGTGCGGACCCGCACACGGAGGCCGTTCTTCTCCAGGGCGGCGCGCAGCAGGTCCGGTTCGGTGCCGGGGGCGAGGCCCGGGCCGTCCGCCCGGACGGCGTTCCCGGTGAGGTCCTGCTGGACGGGAGCCACGCCCGGGTGGGCCGTTGAGGTCCCCGGTACGGACCCCTGCGCGGCGGAACTTTCCCCCGCCGCGCAGGGGTCCAGCCCGGTGAGGACGAACTCGCGCAGGACCGCGTGCACGGCCCGCCGGGCACCGCGCCCGACGTCGAGGTCGCAGACCGCCGCCTCCAGCGGACGGCCCAGCCGGTCCAGGTGCAGCCGGGCGCCGATGACCGGGACCGACGCCGACTCGCCCAGCAGCCGGCACTCGATACGGCCGCCGGTGCCGCGCAGCACGCTCTCCGCCGCCTCGCACCCGGTGACCGGCACGCCGGGCGCACCGCCTTCCGCTCCGCCTTCCGCTCGGCCGGCCACTCCGCCGGCCACTCCGCCGTCCGGTCCGGTGCCCGCCCCGGTGCCGACGGCGGAGGCGTCGTCCAGGTGACGCTGGGCGAGGGCGGCGTAGACGGCGTCGGCGACGGCGTCGTCATGGGTCGCTCCGGCGCCAGCGGTGGCGTCGACACCGGCCCGGTCGAGCTTCAACGCGGCGGCTGCCGCTGCGAGTTGGAGTGCCGCACTCGCGCGGTCCCCGGCCACCGCGACGTCTAGCACCGGAATGTCGGCGGCGCCGAGGTCCAGGTCCTCGCGGCGGTGGGCGGCGGGCACGAGCGCGGCGGCGTGGGCACGGACGTAGAGCGGCAGGGGCAGCGGCCGGACGGCGTAGCCCTGGGCCGTGACGGCCGCCTCGGGGTGTGCGATGCGGACGTCGGCGCCGTGGCCCGTGCGCAGGTCGGTGCGGAGTTCTGTACGGAGTTCGGTGCGGAGGCGGTGGTCTGTGCGGAGGTCCGTCATGGTCAGAACTCCAGCCATTCCTGGGCGACCGGTCCGGCGGTCGCGCAGCACGCGCAGTAGGGGTCCCGCCAGGCCCGTACGGAGGTCTGCTCGCAGGTGACGGGGTCGAGGGTGACGATCCGTCCCCACGGGTGCTCGGCGCCCATCGGCATGAAGGCGCGCAGGGTCAGCTGTGCGGTGAGTCCTGCCGCCCAGACCAGACAGCCGGGCTGGAGGGACGGCCAGCTGTCGTGGGCGACGGCCGGCGTCGTGGTCCGCCGCTGTGGGCCGTCCCCGGCGGCGCCGTCGCGGGCGAGCCCGTCGGCCACCGCGCTGACGCCGGTGTCCCCGAGAGCCGCCCGGTCCGGTGCGGAGCACCGGGGGCACGCCGACTCGCCCGGCATCGTCCAGGGGCCGAGTCTGACCTGTTCCGGGGTGACGAGCACGGGGAGGAACGGGCGGCGGTCCGCGCAGAGTCGGTGTGCGGCCCGGTCCAGGGACGCCTCGTCGGCGAGGGAGACCACGATGGTGAGACCGTCCGGGGCGGTGTTCCCGGTGCGGTCGTCCGCGCCGGCCGCACCGGAGGCCCTGGCCGCACCGGCTGCGAAGTCCTCGCAGTGCTCGGAGTCCGGGGCGTCCGCCGCGTCCCGCACCCGGAGCCCCTGCCGCCGCAGCGCCTCCCCGAGGACGTCGGTCACCCGGGACGGGCCGGTGAGCGTGATGTCCCGGCGGACCGAGGCGAAGACGGCGTCGGGGGACGAGGTCCGGCGGGATATGAAGGAGTAGAGCCGGAGTTCCGCCTTCGAGCCGATGGTTTCCCGCGGCTGCAGCAGGACGCCCATGGCGGCGAGATTCTTCATATGCGGCCGCAGCCGTTCGGCCTCGTCCGCGGTCAACTGTTCCCGGACCGGGGCGGTGCGGCTGAGTTTCGGCACCACCTCGGTGAGCAGGTGCCGCAGCGTCTCCCCGCTTTCCCCCTTCGCCTCCACGACGAACTTCCGGGCACCCGCGATGATTTCGAAGCGGGAATTCCCGAGCGCTGTCAGCTCCACATCGGTCGCGCCGACGACATCCCCTGCTGCGTCCCATGTATTCACAATTATCAACCTAACGGCGATTCTTCGGCGGTCCGATACCGATTCCCGTAGTACGGAACTACGGTTTTCATCAGGCTCCGTGGCCGAAACCTTGGCCGACGGGAACACCCGTCCCGTCCGAAGCCCTACGGGACGTCCACCGCCTCCCCCCGCAGGTGCTGCACGAGCGCCGTTTCGCCGGCGGTCCGGGACGGCGGGTGGAAGGCGAGGCAGCGGGTGGCCGCGCAGAGGTAGGTGATGTCCGGGTCGCCGATGAACGCGCCGCCGCCGAGGGCCTCGGCGGCCCGTGCGGAGACCGCGACGACCGCGTCCTGGACGGCGAAGCGCACGGCCAGCGCGGGGCCCAGCAGCGCGGCCGGGTCCGCCCCCGCCGCGGCGTCCGACTCGGCCTGGGCGGCGACCCCTTCCAGGGCGTACGTCGCCCCCTCCAGCGTGGCCGCCATCCGGGCGAGTTCGCCGGTGTCCGTGCGGGGGGCGGCGACCGCCCGTTCGACGAGCGCCGCGGCCATCCCCAGGTAGGAGGCGGCGATCAGCACCTCGAACCAGACCAGTGAACGGCGCAGAGGCTCACTGGTGGTGCCCACCGGGCCGAGGTCGGTGACGAGGCGGTCGGGCACGAACACGTCGTCGAGGACGAGTTCGTCGCTCTCGGCGCCGGCCAGGACGTCGCTGCGCCAGAACGGCCGGACGCTCACGCCCGGCGAGTCCGCCGGTACGACGGCGACCGCGCACCGTTCGCCGTCCGGCCGCCGCACCCGCACGGTGGCGAAGAGCAGGTCCATGGAACGGCTCAGGCTGCACGGCTTCTTCGTGCCGTCGATGCGTATGCCGCCGTCGACCGGGCGCGCGGTCATGGACGGGGTGAGGATGCCCGCCCCCGGGCGCCCCTCGGCGGCTCCGGACGCCACGAGCATCGCGTTGCGGGCGACCGCCTCGGCCAGCAGCCATTCGAGTCCGGCGCTGAGGCGTTCCCAGCCGATCAGCGACGCCACCGAGAAGTGGTGCATCGTGGTGGCGACGGCCAGCGACGGCGCTCGGGAGGCGAGGGCGCGCTGGAGCCGCACGCCTTCGCGCAGCCCGGCGCCGAGCCCGTGGTGGTCGGTGGGGACGAACAGCGCACCGGCGCCCGACTGCCGGAACCAGTCGACGGCGGGGGAGCCCGGCCGCTCCAGCTTCTCCAGCCCGGTGGCGGCCAGCCGGGCGTCCAGACCGGGCAGCCGCCGCTCCAGCAGCTCCCGGTCCCGGGCGAGGAACCCGGCGCCGGGCGCCGCCCCCGGGGCGCCGACGCTCACCGCCGGCCTCCGTCGGCCGCGAGGCGACCGTCCGCCGCACCTTCCGCGTCACGGCCTTCCGCGTCACCGCCTTCCGCGTGACCGCCGGAAGGATCGCCGTCGCCGTACGCGTCGACCACGATGCCGTCGACCAGCGCCCGCAGGATCACCGCGATGTAGTCGCGCAGCGTCTGTTCGGCGATCGGTTCGATGACCTCGGCCAGGGTGGGAATTCCCATGTCGAAGTCGCAGGAGAAGACCACCCGGCAGCCGTCGTCGGTGTCCACGACCTGCCAGTGGCCGACGAGATGGTCGAGGTCCCCCTCCTCCAGAGAGAAGTCGACCCGGTGGTTCTCGGCGTCGTACCGGTCCTCCTCGGTCCATTTCAGAATGCCCCGGCGGAAGGTGACCTCCCAGGCGCACCCGGTGCGCCCGCCGTCGAGTTCGAGAATTCCGACACTGCGCACCGCGTCGGTCAGTTCCGGGTAGCGGGAGAAATCGCTGATGACCGGATAGATTTCGTCGGCTTTCCGGCCCGGGGCCGTTCCCGCCATTCGTACGTACCGCATGCACGCCTCCTGAACAATGAATCGTCACAGTGGGTCGTCCGCCGCGAGGGGCCGGCGACGGGCCTCCGCCGGAACCGGAACCGGAACCAGGACCGGAACGAGAACCGGAACGCGAGCCGAAGCCGCAACCGGACCGAGAACCGGAGCCGATCCGAGCCCCCGCACCCGGCCCCGCCCCTCAGCAGCCCGTACTCCTCAGCGAGGCCCGCACCCGTGCCGGGCCGCGAGGGCCGCGGCGGAACTCTCGACCGCCGCGGCCAGCAGAGTCAGCTCCCGCTCGCCGAAGAACGCGGACGGGGTGAAGCGCACGGTTCCCAGCGCGTTGCCCGTGGGGCACACGACGACACCGTGTTCCAGGAGGTCGAGCACGAACTCCCCGGCGTGCGACCGCTGGTGGAACTCCACCCCGAACAGCGCGCCGCGCCCCCTGATCTCCTTGACCAGCGGCCCGCACGGGGCCAGCCCGTCGGTCAGCAGGTCCCGCAGCCGCCCCTCCAGGGCCGCCGCCCGGCCGGGGACGTCCTCCCGCAGCACGGCCTCGACGGTGTGCCGGACCGCGACGGACGCGAGCGGGTTGCCCCCGTACGTCGAGGTGTGCAGCACCGGGTCCCGGTTGAGCGGGGCGTAGGCCTCCGCGGTGGCGACGACGGCGCCCACCGGCATCACGCCCCCGCCCAGCGCCTTCCCGCAGAGCAGCAGGTCGGGGGTGACGCCCTCCTCCTCGATCGCCCACATCCGTCCGGTGCGGCCGAGCCCGGTCTGCACCTCGTCGACGATGAGCAGGGCGCCGGTGCGCCGGCAGGCGCGTTCGACCTCGCGGAGATAGCCGGGCGGCGGCACCCGCACCCCGCCCTCGCCCTGCACCGGTTCGACGATGACGCAGGACTCGGAGGTGAGGCGGGCGGCCAGGGCCTCCGCGTCGCCGTAGGGCACGAAGTCGACCGGCCCCGGCAGTGGTTCGCAGGGGTCGCGGAAGACGGCCCGGCCGGTGGTGGACAGCGCCCCGAGGGTCTTCCCGTGGAAGCCGCCCTCGGTGGACACGGTGTGCCGCTTGCCGTTCATCCGGGCCAGCTTGAGGGCGGTCTCGCAGGCCTCGGCTCCCGAGTTGGTGAGGTGGACGTACTCCAGTCCCGGCGGGCACACGGCGGCCAGGGCCGTCGCGGCGCGCGCCAGTTCCTCGTGGTGGACCAGGGGGCCGGTCAGCGCCAGGGTGCCCAGCTGGCGGGTCACCGCGTCGACCACCGGCGGATAGCCGTGGCCCAGCAGGAAGACACTGAACCCGCCGCAGTTCAGCAGCTGTTCGCCGCCCTCGGTCCAGAGGTAGTCGCCCTCGCCGCGGACGATGACCGGCGCCGCCATCAGTGCGGCCAGCCGCGCCAGCCCGGAGTTCACATGCTTCGCGTAGAGGCCGAGGACCTCGGCGCGGTCCAGCCGCTCCTCGGTGATCACGCCCGTACCCCCTGCCGCACCAGCCGTACCCGGGAACTCCAGTACTCCAGCGCGGTGTCCAGCGCCGCGCCGAGGTCGGGCGGAGCGGGCAGCTCCGGGCCCGGGCCGGGCAGCGTCTCGTCGGTGGTCAGGGGTCCGACGATGTCGGTGAACAGCTCCAGCCGCTTCCGCAGGTCGGCCGCGAGGGCGTCGCCGAAGGCGGGCAGGATCAGCCGGTGCACCACGTCGGAGTCCATCAGCCGTGGGCGGGGTACCTCCCAGCCGAGCCTCCCCGCGAAGCGCAGACAGTGATCGACGAACTGCTCGATGGTCAGGGCCCGTTCGCCCGCGGTGATCCAGTGTTCGCCGCGCGCCCCCGCGGCCAGCAGGGCCGCAACACAGGCCGCCACATGGTCGCGCGGCAGGAAGTCCAGACGGGAGCCGGGGGCCACCGGCACCAGATGGGCATCCCCGGTGACCAGGGCCTTCATCGCGGCGTAGATGCCCTGGAAGCGGGGGGTGGCGCCGGTGCGGCTGTCCCCGGTGACCACCGTGACCCGGAGAATCGACCACGGCACCCGCGCGGCCCGCACCAGGTCCTCGGCGGCCTGTTTGGACTCCCGGTACACCCGGGACCGCCCGGTCTCCGCACTCCCGTCGCGCTGCCGTACGTAGACCGTGCTCACCAGGTGGAACGGGACCCCGGCGGCCTCGGCGAGCCGCAGCGCGTGCCGGGTGCCGTCGGTGTTGACGCGCCGGATCTCCTCGGCGGGCCGCGTGAAGGAGGTGACCGCCGCACTGTGGACGACCCCGCCGATGCGGCCGGCGAGCACCCGCCCCGGGCCGGGGTCCAGGCCGAGGCCGGCCGCGGTGACGTCACCGGTCACGGCCTCGATGCCGGGTCCGGGCCGGTTGCCGCCCGGCCGTACCAGGCCGATGACGTGCCCCGGCCCGAGCACCGTGGCGAGGCTCTGGCCGATGACCCCGCCCGCGCCGGTCAGCAGATACGGGCGGGACGGAACGCCCGGACCGGGCCCGGGTGGTGCGTCCGGACCGGTGCGGGGCGGGGAAACGGAAGGGCGGGGCGGCGAAACGGAAGGGTGGGGCGGGGAGAGGGAAGGGCGAGGTGGGGAAGCAGCGCTCACGTGGGGCCTCACATCAGGATTGAATAGCCGCCGTCGATGACGAGGTTCTGGCCGGTGATCATTCGTGCGTCGTCGGAGAGCAGGAACGCGGCCGCCGCTCCCACGTCGTCCGGAGAGGTCAGCCGCCCGGCGGGCGTGCGGGACCGTGCCGTGGTGAAGAGCTCCTCGTGCCGGCCGAAGCTCCGCGCGGCGTCGGTGTCGACCAGGCCGGGGGTGACCGCGTTGACCCGGCAGTGCGGCGCCAGCTCGACGGCGAGATACCGCACCAGCGACTCCTGAGCCGCCTTGGACGCCGCCAGCAGCCCGTAGGCGTGCGGTATCACCCGCTGCGCGCCGGGGCTGGAGACCGCGACGACCGCCTTCAGCCCGGGCGACGCGCACTGCACCAGCCGCAGCAGGGAACGGGCGTGGGTCTCCACCGTCCAGTCCCAGTGGCTCCGCCTGGAGTCCATCAGGGAGCGCTCGACGCCGGTACCGGCGTTGGACACCAGCAGGGTGGGCGGCCCCAGTTCGGCGGTGACCCAGTCGACGACCGCGGCGGGCACGTCTCCCTGCGGGTCCCCGAAGAACGCCCGGCGGGAACAGGCCCGCACACCCAGCTCGGTCAGCATCGCGACCGTCTTCTCGGCACTGGTCCGGTCGCGCAGATAGGTGACCGCCACATCGGCGCCGAGAGTGGCCAGCCGACGGGCGATGCCGCCGCCGATCCCCTTGGTGCCACCGGTGACCAGCGCGACCTGACCGGCGAACGGCCGCTCCGCGCCGCGGACTTCCGCGCTGCCACGGGCGGCGGGGCAGGAGCCCTCGGCGCCGGAGGCGCCCGGGACCGCACGGTCGAAGGCCGCGGACCCGGCGCCGGGCGGCGTGCCCTTGCCGGTCTCCGTCCTGGAATCCACCGCGCTCACACCGCCTTCGCCAGGGCCAGGGAGCAGTTGACTCCGCCGAGGGCGAACGAGTTGCTCAGCGCCAGGTCCACGTCGGCCTTCCGGGCCCGGCCGGGGACGACGTCCACGGCGCAGTCCGGGTCGGCGGTGCGGAAGTTGATGGTGGGCGGCAGGAGGCCGCGGTGCAGGGCCAGGGCGGTGGCGGCGGCCTCGGTGGCGGCCGTGGCGCCCATCAGATGGCCGTGCATCGACTTGGTGGACGACACCGGGGGCAGGGACGGCCCGATCAGCGTGCGCAGCGCCAGCACCTCCGCCGCGTCACCGGCCGGGGTGCCCGCCGCATGGGCGTTGACGTACCCGACCTCCGCGGGCTCGCGGCCCGCCATCCGCAGGGCCAGCCGCATGGCGTTCAGGGCGCCCCGGCCGTCCGGGCGGGGCCGGGAGAGGTTGAAAGCGTCGGCGGTGTGGCCGTGTCCGACGAGTTCTGCGTAGATCCGGGCGCCGCGGGCCCGCGCCCGCTCCCAGTCCTCCAGGACCAGGACCACGCCGCCCTCGCTCATCACGAACCCGTCCCGGTCGGCGTCGAACGGGCGGCAGGCCGCGGCCGGGTCGTCGCTGCGGGTGGACAGGGCGCGGGCGGTCGCGAAGGTGGCCAGCGACACCGGATTGAGCGGTGCGTCGCAGCCGCCCGCGAGGGCGACGTCCGCCAGCCCCTGCCGGATCAGTTCGGCGCCCCGCGACAGGGCGTGCCCGGACGCGGCACAGCCGGTGGTGGGGCACTCGACGGCGCCCATGAAGCCGTACTCCATGGAGATCAGCCCGGCGGCCACCGCGGGCATCATGGCCATGCTGGTGGTCGGGGAGACCGCCCGCCAGCCGCGCCGGCCCAGCACCTCGGCCTCGGCCGAGATCCGTTCCATCCCGGCGTACGCGGTGGCGACGACCACGGCGCCGCGCTCCGGATCGAGGCCGTCGGCCACGTTCCCCGCGTCCTCGACGGCGAGCCGGGCGGCGGCGACCCCGAACTGCGCGAAGCGTTCGGCACGCCGGATCAGCCGGGCGTCGAGGTACTCGGCCGGGTCGAAGTCGTCGATCTCCCCGGCCGCGTGCACCGGGAAGTCCGGCACGGTGAAGCGGGTGAGCGGGCCGATGCCGGACATGCCCTCGCGGAGCGACTCCTCGAACGTCTTGACCCCGATGCCGACCGGAGTGACCGGCCCGATGCCGGTGATCGCGACGCGCCGGGTCATGCCGCGTCCGCCGTGGCGCTGAACCGGTCGACGACCCCGCCGATGACGAGCATGTCCTGGAGTTCCGCGTCGGACACGGAGGTGTCGTACAGCTCCTCCAGAATGGCGACGGCGCTCATCAGGTCCACCGAGTCCAGACCGAGGTCGTCGAACACGTGGGCCTCCGGCGTGATCCGGTCGGCGGGCACCGCGAACCGCTCGGTGAGCAGCTCCCGCACCTCGGCCTCGATCTTCTCCCTGCTGTCCTGCACGGCCTTCTCCTCGCTGCTGGGTACGGCGTGTGTGGTGGGGCGGGCCGGCTGCCGCACGGTGCGGCCGTGTGCCGGCCCGGTGGTGGTGCTCCGGCGCCCGACGGTGGCCCGACGGTGGTGCTCCCCGGTGGTGGTGCTCCGGCCCGGCGGTCGTGCTCCCGGGGTGGTCCACCGGTCCGGGGGTTGTGCTCCGGCCCTGTGGTGTTCCTCCCGGCCGGTGGCCGGTGCTCCGGCCCGGGTGGATGCTGCTCCGGTGTGTGCCCGGTGGTCGTACGACCCGCCGACGCCGTCGGCAGCCGGAGCGGCACCAGGCCGAGCGTGGTGGCGCGGGGGATGCCAGGCGGTCAGCCGAACCCCCCGTCGACGTCGACGGACCGTCCGGTCAGCCCGGGGGTCTCGACGCAGAACCGCACGGCCCGCGCCACGTCCTCCGCGCTCACCAGGCCCCCGGTCGCGGTGCGTTCGGCGAACCCGGCCCGGGAGGCGGCACCGACCCCGGCGATCAGCGGGGACTCCACGAGCCCGGGCGCCACCACATTGGCGGTCACCCCGTGCCGGCCGTACTCGCGGGCGACGGAGCGGGTGAGGGCGAGCAACCCGGCTTTCGCCGCGCTGTAGTTGGCCTGGCCGGGCGTCCCGTACGCCGCCGCCGCGGACCCGATGCTGACGATCCGCCCGTACCCGGCCGCGACCATGGCGGGCAGGGCCTGGCGCACGCACCGGAACGGGCCGGTGAGGTTCGCGGACAGCACCTCCTCCCAGTCGCGGTCGGCCATCCGCAGCAGCGGCCGGTCCCGGAGCACCCCGGCGGCGTTGACCAGGACGGTCACCGGTCCCGCGGCCGAGGCCACCTCCCGGAAGGCGGCCCGTACGGCGCCCGGGTCGGTCACGTCGACCGGTACGGCCAGCGCGCCGGGCAGTTCCGCCGCCAGCTGCCCGGCCGCGTCGGCGTCCCGGTGGTAGCCGGCCGCGACGCGCAGCCCGGCGTCCGCGAGCGCCCGCGCCACGGCCGAACCGATGGTCCCGCTCGCCCCGGTGACCAGCGCGACCCGCGGGCCGTCCGCCGGGGCCGGCCCCGCGGCACCGGGACCCGCCCCCACGACAGGCCCGGCGCCGGGGCGTGCGGCCCTGATGTGCGGTCCCGGGCCAGGACGTGCGCTCCTCGGGTCCGGCTCCGTACCGGGGCGTGCGCTCCTCGGGTCCGGCTCGGTACCGGGGCGTGCGCTCCTCGGGTCCGGCTCGGTACCGGGGCCTGCGCTCCTCGTGCCCCGCCCAGGTCCACGTCCGGGACGACCCGGCCCCGCGTCACGGCTCGAATCCCTCAAGTCCGCTCCCGAACCCACCCGTTCACCCGCCATGGTCGCCGCCTCCAGCCGTACGCGCCGCCACCGGCGACTGCCGGCCGCTCCCCGGCCTTCCGCCGCGCTCGGCCTGGAACGGCTGCGGCGTCCGGGCCTCCGCGTCGCTGGAGACCAGCCGCAGCCCGGGCGTCCGCCCGGGGAGGACGGCCCGGACCAGGCCGAGGAGCCGGGCGGGGGAGCCGGGGCCGAGTTCGGTGAAGTCCCGGTGCCCGGCGGCCGACGCGGCCCGGACGGCGGCGGCGAAGTCCACCGTGCCGGTCAGGCCGAGGACCAGCAGCTCCTTGACGCGGCCCGGATCGGTCGTGGCCTCCGCCGTGATGCAGGAGAACAGCGGGGCGGCCGGCGGGCGCAGCTCCACCGGCTCCAGCGCGGCGCGCAGTTCGTCGGCGGCGGGCGCCATCAGCCGGGTGTGCGCGGCGTACGGCACCCGGAGCGGGCGGACCCGGAAGGCGCCCCGGGCGCGGCAGAGCGCCGTGGCCTCGTCGAGCGCGGCGCGCTCCCCGGCGATGACGATCTGCTCCGGACTGTTGATGTTGGAGATCTCCACCAGCCCGCCGCCCGCGCCGACCTCCGCGCAGACCGCGCGCACCGCGTCCTCACCCAGGCCGAGCACCGCAGCCATGGCGCTGTCCGCGGTGGCGCAGCGCAGCATGGCGCGGGCGCGCAGCGCGGTCAGCCGCACTCCGTCCGCGAAGGTGAGCGCGCCGGCGGCGGTGAGGGCGGCGAATTCACCGAAGCTGTGCCCGAGGACGGCGGCCGGTGCCGGGCCGTGCCGCCGCAGTGCGGCGGCGGCCGCCACACCGACCACGAACAGGGCGGGCTGGACGAGTTCGGGGCGCCCGTCGGGGTTCTCGTCGGTGAGGCACAGGGCGGCCAGATCGGCGTCGAGCAGCGCGCTCGCCTCCCGCAGCAGCCGGGGGGCGGTGTCGAGTCCGCGGGCCATGCCCGGGCGCTGGGCACCCTGGCCGGGGAACATCCAGACCGTCATCTCACGCCACCGCCCCGGAGAACCAGGTGTCCTTCAGGACGGGCTTCCCGTCGACGCTCGCGCTGAGGCCGAGGACGTCCCCGCCCGGCCCGGCGCCCTCCTCGCGGTACGCATCTTCGCGGTGCACATCCGCGCGGTATGCCTCCTCGCGGTGCACGGTGAACGCGATGGTGTCGCCCGGCCGCACCGGGCGGGCGAACCGGGTCCGGACCTCGCGCCAGCGGGTCTCGTCCCCGCCGAAGAGCCGCTCGGTCAGCCCCGCCGCGGCCAGTTGCAGGGTCGCCATGCCGTGCAGCACCACGCCCGGCAGCCCGGCCCGCCGGGCGGCTTCGGCGTCGGTGTGGATGGGGTTGTCGTCCCCGCTCGCCCGCGCGTAGCGCTCCGGCAGGTCGTCCGGGACGCGGGTGCGCCAGTGCAGCAGCGGCGGCCCGCGGAGCACCGCGGCCGGTTGCGGATCGATCCTGCCCTGCCCGGTGGCGGGCCCGATGGCGAGGGTGGTGAGCAGTTCGGCCACGGCGTCGCCGGCCGCGTCCCGGAGGGTCACCCGCAGGACGACGGCCCGCTGGAAGCCGTAGTCGCCGACGGACTCGACGACGGCGTGCGCGGTGAGCCGTTCGTCCGGGCCCGGACGGCGGCGCAGCGTGATCCGCTGTCCGGCGTGCCGCACCGCCGCCGCGTCGGCACCGGTTCCGGCGAGCGCGGACCGCACCGCCGGAGGCAGCGCGCGGCAGAGGAAGAAGGCCGGCACGGAGGTGCCCGGGAGGGGCGCGCCGGTGCTGCTGCCGTCGGTGGCGCCGGGCAGCAGGCGCCGGAAGCGCGCGACCTCCGACGGGTCGATCGCGAACCCGTACGCCGGGGCGACGGCGCGCGGTGCGGACAGCGGCTGACTCACGGTCACGGTCCCTTCCGTTCCGCAATCCCCACGGGCCGGAGAATTGCTTTCCTGGGAATGGAAGAAGACTATGGAATCCGTACGGCGCTCAACCACCCGGAATACCGTGGTTATTTTTCGGGGATTTCCCCGGGGTGCGCCCGGCGCGCGGTCACCAGGGCCGGCAGGAGTGCTCCGCTCACATACTCCTCACGGGCCGCGCCGAGCGTTCCGAGAAGGGTCTCCGTCTCCTCCTCGCCGTAAATCGCGGCGACGTCTCCGAAGAACAGCCGCATCGCCTTGAGCCGGTCGTGCAGCAGCCGGCGGGCCCAGGTGCCGAGATCGCGCACCTCGATATCGGTGAAGCCGGCCGAGGCCAACTGCGCCACCCGTTCCCCGGCTTCGGTGAGAAAGAAGATCTCCGGGGGATGACGGTGGCGGAATTCCGCGGACACCGTCCGCCCGTCCGCCACCAGGCTGGCCTCCTCGGTCATCACCAGCGCGCCGCCGGGGCGCAGGGTGCGGGCGGCCTCCGCGAACACCGCCGGGACGTCGGCGAAGTGCGGCAGCGACCCGGTGCACACCACGGCGTCGAGCGCCCCGTCCCGCACCGGCACCGCCCGCACGTCCGCCTGCACCGGCCGGGCCTCGGGTGCCGCCGCCATCTCGGTCGGGCCGCCCGCCGCCGGTCCTCCCGCGCCGGACAGCTGGATGGTGCGGAACAGCCGGACGTGGTCCCAGACGAGGTCGAAGCCCACCGCCCGGCCCACCTCGACGCCGTGTTCACGCAGGCCACGCACCACTTCGCGGAGCGCTCCGCCGAACCCGCAGCCGAACTCGGCCAGCACCGACGGCAGTTGCGTGCCGTCGGGCGGCCCCAGCCGGCGCACCAGCTCCTCGACGACGAGGGCGCAGCCCGGGGCGCCGAAGTGGCCCAGCTGGTCGAAGCCGAGCGAACGCGCCCGGGCCCCTTCACCGGCCACGTCCAGGGCGCCGGACCAGGTCCGCTCCCAGTCGTGGAGCGCGTGGAAGATGCGGTGGTGGTAGTCGCCCTGCAGATCCCGCTGATGCCGCACCGTGCCGCCCATGCGTGTGCCTTCCGTCCGGTCCGTGCCGCCCGCCGCATTCCCACTGCCGCCGCGTCCGTATACGCGTGACGCGCGTCCGCGAACCGTCTTTCGACGGCTCGCGGACGCGCGTCGGCGAGGAGCGTTCCCGCTTACTCGAACTCGACCTCGGAGATGTCGAGAGAGGAGCTGGTCGTGGTGGTGGAGCAGCCCTCGTCGACGCCGATCGAGTCGAGGCTGGAAACCTGCTCGTCCACAATCTCGAACGTGATGTCTTCCATTGTTGTCACCACTTTCATTCGGGATTTCCTGGCCTTGCGGGACCAGATTATGAAGAGAGCGCCACCGCGGGCATCCCGGATAGCCGTAGTATCCGGGGGCGATCCTCAGGCCAGGCCCAGCGCGGTGGCCCGTTCCACCACTTCCAGCCGGTTCCTGGCGCTGAACTTCGAGAGCAGATGCCGCATGTGGTACTCCACGGTGTTCTCGCTGACGAACAGCGCGCCGGCGATCTCCCGGTTGCGCATCCCGCGCCGCAGCAGGTCGAGGACCTCGCGCTCACGCCGGGTCAGATGGGGCGCCGGACCGGTCGCCCGCTCGCGCAGCGCCTCGGTGAACCCCCGGTCCATGACGTTCACTCCGAGGGTGTGGGCGGCCCGGATGGCGGCGACGGCCCGGTCCGGTCCGACCGACTCGTCGAGGTAGACGCGGCAGCCGCGGCGGATCCAGCGGTCGCAGCGCCGCCAGTCCCGGCGGTGGCCCAGGATCGCCAGCCGGACGTTCTCCCGGACCGCGCCCGCCACGGAGAACAGCCGCTGGATGTCCCCGTCGTCCAGCTCCGGCCCGGCCAGGATCCAGTCGGCCCGACGCGCGTGCACGACGGATATCAGGTCCTCGCGGTCCGGACAGCGGTGTATCCACGCTCCTTCGTAACGTTCCGTGGCGTTCATCGAGAGCGCCAGCCAGGTGCCGACGAGTATCACAGAGCAGTCCCCCCGCTCGGTTTCTGCCGGGGTGCGCTTGATGTCCTTGAGGGACGAGCGAGTCACAGAGTCCTCTTCCCGGAAATTGACAAACCGACTGCACTTCCATGAATTCTCTCCGGAGTGATCCGAACAGGATTCGAGACGCGTCAGTCACTCTCGGTGATGCCGAAACGGGCGTGGAAGCGGCGCAGCGGGCGCGGTGCCCACCAGTTCGCCTTGCCCATGACGAGCATGAATGCCGGTACGAGAACCCCCCGGATCAGTACCGCATCCACCAGCACGGCCAGGAACATGCCCAGGCCGAGCAGTTTGAGCACCGAGATGTCGGAGCTGGCGAGCGCGAGCAGCACACCGCCGATCAGCACGGCCGCGGCCGTGACGATCGGTCCGGTCCTGCCCACCCCTTCGATGACTGCGCGTGTGTTGTCCCGGTGCACCGAGTACTGCTCACGGATCCGGGACATCAGGAACACCTCGTAGTCCATCGACAGACCGAACGCGGCGCAGAACATCAGCACCGGTACGGTGACGTCGAGATAGCCCGTCGAGGTGAAATCTCCCACCAGCCACTTCAGATGTCCGTCCTGGAAAATGAAGACCATGGCGCCGAACGACGCCGTGAGGCTGAGGGTGTTGAAAAGGATCGCCTTGGCCGGTACGAGCAGGCTGCCCGTGAACAGATAGAGCAGCACGAACATGAGGATCACGATGATGCCCAGGGCGTACGGCAGCCGGTCGCCGATCACCGACTTGGTGTCCGCGAACCGCGCCGCGTCGCCCGCCACATGGACGCTGCCGGGCGCCGGCATCGCCCGGATCTTCCGGACGATCTCCTCACTGCGCGGCGAGAACGCGTTGTCGGACGGCACGATGAGCAGCCGCGTCACATCGCCCCGCACATACGCCCGGGCCGGCAGGTCGGCCCTGCCCACCCGCTTGCCGTCCGCGTAGGCGCCGAGCGGGGTGTCGAGGTACTCGACCCCGTCCAGCCGCGACACCCGGCGGAAGTAGCCGGCCTGCTCGTCCGCCGGGGCGTCCCGGAGCACGGCGTGCACCGGGTTCAGTGCCCCGGCCGCGAAGTGCCGCTCCACGCTGCGCGCCGTTCTGTGCGCCTCGGCGCTCAGCGGCAGCACCCGCTCGTCGGTCAGCCCGAACTTCGCCTGGGTGAACGGCAGGCCGAGGCCGACGAGCAGGATCACCACGGGCATCGCGACGAGCAGCGGACGCCGCGAGACCCGCCGGGCCACCCGCGACCAGAACGGCGGCCCCGGCTCGGCGGACCGCTCCCGCCGCCGGAACCCGCGCAGCAGCGGCGTGACGTCCCCCGCGTCCAGCCACCGGCCCAGTGCCAGCAGCGCGGCGGGCAGCACCACGATCGCGGCCACACCCACCGTCAGCACCGCCGGGATGGCGGCGTACGCGAGCGAGCGCAGGAAGTACAGCGGGAAGATCAGCAGGGCGCTCAGACAGAGCGCCACCGTGAGCGACGAGAAGAAGACGGTGCGCCCCGCGGTCCGGACGGTGACGATCGCCGCCGTGTGCGGATCGAGCCCCTTGCCGGACTCCTCCCGGAAGCGCATCAGCAACAGCAGGCTGTAGTCGACCGCCAGCCCGAGCCCCAGCGCCGTCGTCAGGTTCAGCGAGAAGATCGACACCTGGGTGAACTCGGTGACCCCCTGCAGAATGGCCAGGGTGAGCGCCACCCCGACCACCCCGACGAGGAACGGCAGCAGCGCCGCGGCCACCGTACGGAAGACCAGCAGCAGCACCAGCAGGATCAGCGGCGCCGCCACCAGCTCGGCCCGGACGAGGTCCTCGTCGCTCTGCCGCTGCAGCTCCGCGTTGGCCTCGGCCTCGCCCGTCACCCCGACCTCGAACGGCGGGTGTTCGCCGCGGAGCCGGGGCACGAGCCGCGCCGTGGTGTCCTGGACCCGGTCGTCGTCCCCCGACAGCCGCACCGCCACCACCGCGGAACGCCCGTCCCGAGCCCGCATCGAGGTGTCGCCGGTGGTCCAGTAGGACTCGGCCGACGCCACTCCGGGCTGTCTGCGGACCCGTTCGGTGTACGCGGTGCCCGCGGCGGCGGTGGCGGGAGAGTCGACCTCGGTCCCGGACTCGAGCAGGAGCAGCAGATGGGGCTTGGACACCCCGAACTTCTCCTGCAGGGTGTCCTCCGCGATCCGGAGGTCCCGGGTGGAGGCCGCGTAGCCGCCGTTGGAGAGGTGGTCCACCACTCCGCCGCCGTAGACCCCTGCCAGCGCGGTGAGCAGCAGGGTCGCGACCAGTACGGCACGGCGCCGGCGCAGCACGACCGCGGCGAACCGTTCCAGCCAGGTGCCGCCGCTCCGCCGGTTCGTCGGGCCGTCGAGCAGTTCCCCGGAAGGTAACGGCTCCGTGTGCCTTGCCATGCCAGCCCCCGTAGCTATCGGCTGAGGCGTAATCATACAGGAGCGTATGTATGATCACCACGAACGCCGGAAAACCGCATGTCACCAGCGAAGACACGTTTCTGACAGTCCGTCGCATCCGATCTTCGCAAGCGCCTTCCGGGTGGTACGTGCGGTCGTGCCCGACGCCTGGGGCCGGGCCCCCACCCGGGACACGCCGTACGCCGCGGGCGGCGCGATCCCGCCCTTCGCCTCGGCTCCGGCCGCTTCCGCTCGGAACGGAAACGGCACGCAGCGCTCCGCCGCCGCCCGCTGCCCGATGCACGTGCAGCCAGCACCCTGGCATCCTTGATCGGCGGTGTCACGGCGGTAACTGGTCACCCTGGAGCCTGCGGTGGCGGCCTCGTTCCGGTGCGAGGGTCGGCCCCTCTCCGCCGGCCTCCGGTCGTGCCGCGGCGAGTCCCGGCAGCCGGGGCGGAGGGGCGCGCGCCGGGGCCCGGAAGACATGCCCGGGGAGGCCCGGGGCGGGTCCGGGGGCGGGGCGAACCGTTCCGGATCCGGCCGCCTCCACGATACTCCGCACTCCCTGCCGCAGCCCCTGCCGCACCCGCTCCGGCCAGGCCGTTTGTCAGTGGCCGCCCGTAAAATGGAAGCAGTTCGTGAGGGGTCCGATCAGCACGCCAGGAGGTCGCCGATGGCCACAACCGCAGTCACGAAGAAGCCGACCACGAAGCACCGGACGAAGCCGACGACCCAACCGCCCGCGCCACTGCGGAAGAAGCCGCTGCCCGCGGGCCGGCCCCGCGAGTGGTACGAGTCCCACAACCGCAAGCTGAAGGCCATGCGCCTGGTCATCGCCCTGCTCGACACGGGCGTCTACCGGACCGAGCAGGCGCGCAACCGCCGGATACGCAGCACGGCCGCCCGGATCGGCATCCACCGGCCGTCCAACACGACCTGTCGGATGGTCCGTTCACTGATCGCGGACGGGAACTGACCGCGGAAGGGGACTGATCGCGGAAGGGGGCTGACCGCGGAAGGGGGCTGACCGCGGACGGGAACTGACCGCGGAAGGAACCTGACCGCGGAGAGGGGGGAGTGAGCGCGTGCGGGGCCGCGACCTACCGCGGCCCCGCGCGGGACACCCCGGTGGTGACGGCGCGGGCCATGCGCAGCCGTTCCCCGTTCGCCCGCCGGACGATCTGCAGTGCGCCGGAGTTCTTCCGGATGAGCTCCCGCTGATACGCGGATTCGACGGCGAACCAGATACCGATCAGATTGATGCGCTTCTTGCACCGGATGTCGGCCGTGGCGGTGGCGACCGCTTCGGCATTGCCGTCCCCGCGCAACTGGGGATCCGCCAGAGGGGCCAGCGGGTCCGGGTAGTCGTAGCCGCGCTCCGTCATGCACGCGGACCACGCCTTGGACGCCTTTTTCACCCGGGAGTCCAGCCGTGACCGGTTGAAGGATTCCATGGACAGTTTCTGCGGCAGATCGAGAGGCGAGGAAGCGCTCGCGGAGGAGGGAGCGGTGAACTCCCGCTCGGCCCGGCCCGCGCACCCTCCCTCGGGAATGCTCTTTCCCTTGACGGTCGACCGCCCCTTGCCGAAGAGCACCGACTCCGCCGCGGGTTCGATTTTCGGGCGCGCGGGAGGAGGCTGTCGGCTGGGGTCCCGGTCGCCGAGACCGTAGCCGTCCTCGGCCGCGAGTTTCGCCTCGGAGATCCCGTACCGCCGTTCCGTCAGGCTGCGCGGTCCGTACTCCCGCTCCGGCGGCTGGACGGTGTAATCGAATCCGAACCGCTCCATGCAGCGGTCGATCAGTACGACGCGGGCCCGGTCCGTTTCGCGCAGCTCCTGTCGGCTGGGGAGATAACGCTCCAGCGGCATCCGCAACTTCGTACTGGCGAGGACCGACGGAATGCCGGTGACCTCGGGCTCCCGCCGGTCCGGGCCGGCCGTGCCGGAGGAGCAGCCGGCGGACACCAGGAGCGCGCAGCACAGCGTGAGGAGAGCGGTGGCGCGCTGCGCGGGGAGTCGGCGGCCGGGCATGGGCATGGTGGGCTCCCTGCGGAATGCGGATAGAGTGCGGGAACCGGTGCTCCGCCCAGCTCCAATGGGCGGAGCACCGGCCCCTTTGTGCCTCAGCGAGTCGAATCGGACGAGTCGGATCGGATGAGTCGGATCAGGCGAGCCGGATCGGACATGGCCGGGTCGGACGTCGCCGGATCGGACGTCGTCGGATCAGGCGTAGTACGCCGACGTCACCGTGTTCTTGAAGGTGGCGCTGAAGTTGGCGTACTGGCCCGGATTGATGTAGCCGCAGCCGCCGCCGTAGTTGGCGCTCAGGCACACGTACCAGGTGAACGAGTCGCGGTTCCAGAAGGACTCGGTGTTGTTGTTGGCGGAGATGCTGGTGCCCGGGAACACGTCGTTGCTGAAGTCGGCGTCCGAGACGTAGAGGTCGAAGATGGGCGAGCGGTAGTCCGTGAGGTAGTACAGCCCGAGTTCACCGACCTCCACCACGCCGTTCTTCCCGGCGGCGTCCGCCGTGCCGGCCGTGGCGACGCCGAGACCGCCCAGAGCGGCCAGAGCCGCCGCGGTGGCCAGAGCGCGGTGCATTCTTCGTCTGATATTACCGTGCATGTTTCCCCCAGAATCTGGTGGCCGATGCGATGGAATCCGGCCCCTTCGGCCGGACAAGGCAATGGCAGCAGATACCGGGAGGCGTCATCTATTGGCCCTTGGGACAGTTCTGGGCGTGATAGGCGCAGGCGATCAAGCAGGCCTGTAAACGGGACTTGACCGCCAACTTGCTGAGAATGCTGGAAACATGGGCCTTTGCTGTTCGCTCACTGATGCACAGCGCCTGGGAGATATCGCGGTTCGACGGGCCGCCGGACAGGAGCAGGAGGACGTCCCGCTCACGGTGGCTGAGCAGGCCGACCCGCTCCAGTACGGCCGTCGCACCGCCTTCCGCCCCGTGCTCCGGGGTGAGCAGGCACAGTGCACAGATCCGGCACTCGTTGCGCGAGTCCATGGTTGCCTCATTTGCGATCCGTCGATCCATCCGAGATGTGCCAGGTGCCGTTCACCGCCCCAGTGCATTGACCGCCCCCAGTGCGATGAACAGCCCACCGCCCCCAGCGGTTCCGGGGCAGACATAGCGCGCGGAAGACGTATACCCCTACATACACGGCGCGTATCGGCGCGTCAGGGCACACTCAGTGCGCGGGGAGCGTGACCGCCACCTCCAGTCCGCCCCCCTGGCGCGGTGTCGCAACGGCGGTGCCGCCGTGCGCCCGGGCGACCGAGCGGACGATCGAGAGCCCGAGCCCCGTTCCCCGCGCCGAGCCGACCCGGTCGTCGAGGCGGCGGAACGGCTCGAAGAGCGCGGGGACTTCGTGCGCCACCACGACAGGACCGCTGTTGGCGAGGGTCAGCCGGACGGTCCCGCCGCCGCGGCGGCAGGTGCCGCGCACCCACCCGTCGGCGATGTTGTACCGGATCGCGTTCTGCAGCAGGTTCTGCACCAGGCGCTCCAGCAGCACCGGATCGCCCGTCAGCGGCGCCGGTGTCGCGTCCCAGGACAGGCTCACCCCGGCGCGCGCCGCCTCGGGCCCGGCGGCGTCCACCGCATGCCGCACCAGGTCGGCCAGGTCCAGCGGCACCGGGTCGGCCACCGTGGACTCGGACCGGGCCAGCATGAGGAGTCCTTCGATCAGCCGCTCGTGCCGGGCGTTCACCTCGATCAGCGTCTCCCCGAGGTGCCGGAGCTGCGGTGGCGCGTCGGGCCGGGCCATCGCCACGTCCAGCAGCGTCCGGTTGATGGCCAGCGGCGTCTTCAGCTCGTGGGAGGCGTTGGCCACGAACCGCCGCTGCCCCTCGAACGCCGCGTTCAGCCGGCCCAGCATGTCGTCGAAGGTGTCGGCCAGTTCGCGCAGTTCGTCGCGCGGCCCGGTCAGCGCGATCCGCTCGTGCAGACTGCGGTCCGCCACCCGGCGCGCGGTGGCCACGATCCGGCTGATCGGCCGCAGCGCCCGCCCGGAGACCAGCCAGCCGATCCACAGGCCCCCCAGGGCGAAGATCCCCAGCGTCAGGGCCCCGCGGCCGATCAGCGGGTCGAGCGTGCGCCGGTGGAACTCCTGCCGGAGCTCCTCGGAGGCGGCGCTGAGCCGCTTCTTGACCGCCATGGCCTCGCGTTCGTCCCGGCCCGCGGGCGGGGGTGCCGGTGCCCCGGCCGACGCCCGGGGGCCGGGCGAGGCCGGTGCGGACGGCGCGGGCCCGGCCCCGGCGCCCGTCGCGCTCGCGGGCATCCCCGCCGGAGGCGTGATCGGCTGGGTGGCGATGATCCGGTCGAGCATCACATAGGTCACGGTCAGCAGTGCGAGCCCGGCCAGCAGGACCAGCCCGCCGTAGAGCAGGGTCAGCCGGACGCGGATGGTCCAGGAGTTCGGCCTCACGGGATCCGGTACCCGAACCCCGGGACCGTCCGCACCACTTGCGGCGGCCCCAGCTTGCGGCGCAGCGTCATGACCGTGACGCGGACGACGTTGGTGAACGGGTCGATGTTCTCGTCCCAGGCCCGTTCCAGCAGCTGCTCCGTGCTCACCGCGCTGCCCTCGCCCCGCAGCAGCTCCTCCAGCACGGCGAACTCCTTGCGGGACAGCGGGACGTACCGGCCGTCGCGGAAGACCTCCCGGCGGCCGGGGTCGAGCGAGATGCCCGCCCGGACCAGCACCGGGGGAGTGGCGGGGCGGGCCCGCCGCCCCAGCGCCCGTACCCGGGCGACCAGCTCGCCGAAGGCGAACGGCTTGGGCAGGTAGTCGTCGGCGCCGAGCGAGAGCCCGGCGATGCGGTCGCCGACGTCACCGGCCACGGTCAGCATGAGAATGCGCGTGCCGTACCCCTCGGCCACCACGGCGCGGCAGACCTCGTCGCCATGCACCCGCGGCAGGTCCCGGTCGAGTACGAGGACGTCGTACTCGTTGACCCCCAGCCGGTCCAGCGCCGCCGCCCCGTCGTACGCGACGTCCACGGCCAGGGACTCCTGCCGTAACCCCTCGGCGATCGCGTCCGCCAGGAGTTCCTCGTCCTCCACCACGAGCACCCGCACCACCGGCCACCCCTCGAGTCGATTCCCGGATGGTGCGCCATCGCCCATAAGGCACGCATAAGCGCTCATCCTGACAGTGAACTTACAAACCGTTCGCTCTCATCGGCTACGGCACGGACCGGCCAAAGGGAAGGAATCCGACCATGGCTGGACAACGAACGGTACGACTCGCGGCGGCGTCCCTGCTCGCCGTCGTGCTGGGACTCACCGGGTGCGGCAACGACCACGGCCCCGGAGTGGCCACGGCCGACGGCTCGCCGACCGCCCGCGGTTCGGCGGACCCGGACAACGGGAAACGCTCCCGTGAGTACGCCGCCTGCATGCGCCGGCACGGCGTGGTGCTGGAGGAGACCTCCGAGGGGCTGCCGCAGGTGGACAAGGACGGCACCCCGGTCCGGAAGATCGCCGAGGCGGCCGAGAAGTGCCGCGACCTGCAGCCCGGCGGCACCGCCCCGGAGAAGGCGGCGCCCGAGGACATCGAGAAGCGCGGCCGGTACGCCGCGTGCATGCGGCGGCACGGGGTTCCGCAGTACCCCGACCCCGATCCGCGCACCGGCGAGCCGGAGATGGACGCGGAGCTGGCCGAACGGATCAAGAAGGATCCCCAGACCCCCGAGGCGCTGGAGACCTGCCGTGAACTCCTGCCCGGCGCCGGCGGATCGGCGGTGAACGGCGGATGAGGAAGGCAACCCGCCGCACGCGGATCGTGGCGGCCGGCGCCGCCGTGACGGCCGTGGCCGCGGTCGTCGCCGTGGGCATCGCGGGCACCGGCGGCGGAGCCGAGCCGCAGCGCCGCGACGGCCCCGCGGCCACCACCCGTATCACCCGGCAGACGCTGACCGACGCGACCACCGTGGACGGCGAACTCGGATACGGCCCCACCACGCCGGTCGCCTCCCGGGCCGGTGGCACGGTGACCTGGCTGCCGGCCGTGGGCAGCACCGTCACCCGGGGCGCACCGCTGCTGCGGGCGGACGACCGGCCGGTGCCGCTGCTCTACGGCGCCCTCCCGATGTACCGCGAGCTCCGGACGGGCTCCCGCGGCCGGGACGTGCTCCAGTTCGAACGCAATCTGGCGGCGCTCGGCTACGTCGGCTTCGACGCGGACGAGCGGTACACCGCCTTCACGGCCGCCGCGGTCAAACGCTGGCAGGCGCGCCTCGGGCTGCGCAGAACCGGATCGGTCGCCGTCGGGCAGGTGGTGTACGCGCCGGGTCCGGTGCGGATCGCCGGGCACACGGCCCGCGTCGGCGGCTCCGCGGACACTGAGGTCCTGACCTGCACCGGCACCGAACGGGTGGTCACGGCCGAGGTGCGGGTGCTCGACGCCGGCTGGGCGGTCCGGGGCGCGAAGGTGCGGGTGGAGCTGGAGAACGGACGGACCGTCCGGGGCACCGTCACGGGCACGGGCTCGGACGACGGCTCGGACGAGGGTTCGCAGGACGGCGCTCAGGGCGGTTCGCGGAACGGCACGGACGGGAACTCATCGGGCGGCTCGGGCGGTTCGGGCGGCAGCGGATCCGGCTCCTCCGGATCCGGCGGCGGTTCGGGAGGCGGCGGTTCGGGGGGCGGCGGTTCGGGAGGCGCCGGCGGGGGCGGCTCCGGCAGTTCCGGAACCGGCGGCGACGCCACCGTCCGCATCACCGTGTCCGTCGCCGCCCAGCAGGCGCTCCGCGGCCCGGAACACGCCCCGGTCGGCATCCGCTTCACCGCCGACCGGCGCGCCGGAGCCCTCACCGTGCCGGTGGCCGCGCTGCTCGCTCTCGCGGAGGGCGGCTACGGCCTGGAACTCGTCGAACCCGGGCGGAACGGCGCGCCACCGCGCACCCGGATCGCACCGGTGCGCACCGGACTGTTCGCCGAGGGCCGCGTCGAGGTGCGCGGCGAGGGCATCAGGGCCGGCCGGAGGGTGGGGATGCCCGGATGAACGTCGTCGAGCTGCACCGGGTCTCCAAGGTCCACCCCGGCGGCGTGGAGGCGCTGCGCGGCGTCGATCTGACCGTCTCCCACGGCGAGTTGGTCGGCATCGTCGGTCCGTCCGGCTCCGGGAAGTCCACGATGCTGCACATCATCGGCACCCTGGACCGGCCCTCCTCCGGCCGGGTGCTGGTCGACGGGCACGACGTCGCCCGGCTGTCCGACCGCCGGGTCTCGGCGCTGCGGGCCCGCCGGATCGGCTTCGTCTTCCAGCAGTTCCACCTGTCCGCCGGGACCTCGGCCCTGGACACCGTGGCCGGCGGGCTGCTCTACGCGGGTGTGCCGCTGCGCGAGCGGCGCCGGGCGGCTGCCGACGCCCTGGAGCGGGTGGGCCTGGGGCACCGGCTCGGCCACCGCCCGCACCAGCTCTCCGGCGGTGAGCAGCAGCGGGTGGCGATGGCCCGCGCGGTCGTCGGCGACCCGGTCCTGCTGCTCGCCGACGAGCCGACCGGCAACCTGGACTCCGCCTCCGGCGCCGCCGTGCTGGCGGTCCTCCGGGAACTGCACGCGGCCGGTACCACCGTCCTGGTGATCACTCACGACCGGGACGTCGCCGCCGGACTGCCCCGCCGGGTGCACATGCGCGACGGCCGCCCGGCCTCCGAAGCGGCAGCGGGCGGGGCGTCGTGACCGGGCCCGGGGAACTGGTCCAGGCGCGACTGAGCGCCGCCGACCTGGTCCGGGTCGGCACGGCGGGCTTGCGCACCCGGCCGCTGCGGGTCGTTCTCTCCGCGCTCGGCGTGGCCATCGGCATCGCGGCGATGCTCTCGGTGGTCGGCATCTCCGCCTCCAGCCGGGCCGGTCTGGACCGGGCCCTGGACCGGCTCGGCACCAATCTGCTCACCGTCGCCCCCGGCAGCACGATGTACGGCGGCTCGGCCGAACTCCCCGACCGGGCCGTGGCGATGGTCCGCCGGATCGGGCCGGTGCGGTCGGTGTCGGCGGTCGGCCGGGTCGAGGCGCACGTCTACCGCAACGACCGCATCCCCGTCGGGCAGACCAACAGCATCGAGGTGCTGGCGGCCCGCGCCGACCTGCCGCGCGCCCTCGCCGGCCGGGTCCGCTCCGGCGCCTGGCTGAACGAGGCCACCTCCCGCTACCCGGGCGTCGTCCTGGGCGCCACGGCGGCCCGGCGCCTGGACGTGCGCACCCCCGGACTGAGGGTCTGGCTGGGGGAGGAGTGGTTCAGCGTGACCGGCATCCTGGCCCCGATGCCGCTGGCCGGAGAGCTGGACGGTGCCGCCCTCGTCGGCTGGCGCACCGCGGAACGCTACCTGGGCTTCGACGGACACCCCTCCTGCCTCTACGTCAGATCCGCCGAACCGGCGGTGGAGACGGTGCGCTCGGTGCTCGCGGCCACCGCGAACCCGGAGGCGCCCACCGAAGTCCGGGTCTCCCGGCCCTCGGACGCGCTGGCCGCCCGCCGGGCCACCGACGAGACGCTGAGCGCCCTGCTGCTGGGCCTGGGCGCGGTGGCGCTGCTCGTCGGGGGCATCGGGGTGGCCAACACCATGGTCGTCTCGGTCCTGGAACGGCGGCCGGAGATCGGGCTGCGCCGGTCGCTCGGGGCGTCCCGCGGGCAGATCCGGCTGCAGTTCCTGGCCGAGTCGCTGCTCCTGACGGCCCTCGGCGGGGCGGGCGGGGTGCTGCTGGGCACGGCGGTGACCGCCGCGTACGCCACGGCGCAGGGCTGGTCGGTGGTGGTCCCCTGGTGGGCGGTGTCCGGCGGTCTGGCGCTGACGCTGCTCATCGGCGCCGTCGCCGGTCTCTACCCGGCGGTCCGGGCGTCCCGCATGCCGCCGACGGAGGCGCTGGCCGCCCCGTGACGGCCGTCCCCGCCGGGGCCCGACCGGCGCCGGGTGCCCGCTCGGCGCCGAGCCGAACCAGCCTCGGCACCGGGCAGAACGAACCTCGGCCCGGGCCGGACGAGCCGTCGGCCCGGGGCGGCGGGCGCGGTGCGGCAGCCGGGCGGGCTCCAGCCGCCCGGCTACCGCGCCCGCCCCTTGCGGCGGACCTTGATCTCCCGCATGTCCGTCACCGCCACGCGCAGGATCCGGTGCGGATACCCGTGGGCCTCCAGCGCCGTGACGGCCCGCCGGGTCGCCTCCTCCTCGCCGTCGTCGGGGCCGGCGGGGAGCTCGCACCGGAAGGTGAAGGCCGACAGACCCCGGTCGTACGTGAAGGTGCCCGCCTCGGTGAAGGCGGCCCGGAACGCGTCCGCGTCGGCGAGCAGACCGGCCCGGCCCGCCTCGCTCAGCCCGTCGAAGGTTCCGCGGATGGTCACTCGGAACACGGTCACTCCTCTCGTGCGGCGAAGCCCAAAAGGCGTTCGCCGAGCAGGTCCTCACTGACGTCCAGCAGGCGCAGCACCGCCGCGGCGATCGCGTCGGGGCCTGCGCCCGCCGAGGTGAGCCGGCCGATCTCGGCGAAGATCAGCGCGTGCAGGGCGCCGAGTTGGGCGGCCGCCACCCGGGGCGTGGGGTCGTCCGGTCCGGCACCGGTCTCCTCGGCCAGGACGAGAGCGAGCGCGTCGGTCATCTGCCGGCCGAGCTCCTCCAGCCGGGCGGTGAGCGTGGGGGCGGCCCGCATCATGGCGTAGACCCGGCCGAACCCCGCGGTCAGGCCGAGGCTGCGGTCCCGGCGGTGCACCTCGTCGCGCAGCGTGCTCAGCACCGCGCCGGCGGCGGACTCGCCGGGGGCGCGGTGCCGCACCATGTCGGCGAGCCGCTCCGGAGAGGCCTGGTCCGGCGGCAGGACGAGGTCCTCCTTGGCCTGGAAGTAGTTGTAGACGGTGTTCACGGACACCTCCGCCGCCTCGGCGACCTCGGCGATCGTGACGTGCTCGAATCCGCGCTCCACGAACAGGCCGACGGCCGTCTCGGAGATGCGCTTCCGCGTCTGCCGCTTCTTGCGTTCCCGCAGCCCTTCGGTCATGGCCGGAAGTCTAACTGCACGCCAAACTTTAAGTCCATTGCAAGTTTTCAGTGGGCTGTGCTTTTATCGATGACATGTCCTCACCTGTCATCCGGACCCGGGGCCTCACCCGGACGTTCCGGCTCAAGACCGGCCCCGTACCCGCGGTCCGGGGCCTCGACCTGACCGTCGACCGCGGCGAGATCCTCGGCTTCCTCGGCCGCAACGGCGCGGGCAAGACCACCACCGTGCGCATGCTCGCCACCCTCCTGCCGCCCACCGGGGGCGAGGCCGAGGTCGCCGGACTCGACCTGCTCGGCGACCCCGCGGGCGTACGCCGCCGGATCGGCTACGTCGCGCAGTCCGGCGGCCTGGACCCCGCCTGCACCGTGCGCGAGGAACTGACGACCCAGGGCAGGCTGCACCGGCTGTCCAGGTCCGTGGTGCGACAGCGCACCGAGGAACTCGCCCGCGAACTGGACCTGCTGGACCTGCTCGACCGGCCCACGGCAGCGCTCTCCGGCGGCCAGCGGCGGCGGGTCGAGATCGCGCTCGGCCTGGTCAACCGGCCCGAAGTGCTCTTCCTCGACGAGCCCACCACCGGACTCGACCCGCGCAGCCGCGCCGAACTCTGGGACCTGGTCCGGCGCATCCGCTCCGCCCACGGCGCCACGGTCTTCCTCACCACGCACTACCTGGACGAGGCCGACGCCCTCGCCGACCGCATCGTCGTCGTGGACGCCGGAGCCGTTGTCGCGGAGGGCACCTCCACCGACCTCAAGACCCGCTACGCGGGCGGCCCCGCCGCCACGCTCCAGGACGCCTTCCTGGCCATCACCGGCCGGACGGCGGCCGACGAACCCGTCACCCTCTGACGCGTCACCCGCTGCTTCCGCGGCCGGTCCTCCTCTGACGTCCCACCCGTTGCTTCCGCGGCCCGTCCGCCGTCTCCGCGGCCCATCCGCCGCCCCGAACCGTCCACCTGCCGGATCCGCGGTCCACCGCCGGACTCCGCAGCCGACCCGAGGTTCCCGTCATGACCCTGCTCGCCGACACCGGCATCATCTTCGGCCGCTACCTGCGCGCCACGCTCCGCTCCCGGACCAGCCTGTTCTTCGGCATGCTCCAACCGTTGCTCTTCCTCGCCCTGTTCGGGCCCCTGCTGACCGAGGTCGACCTGGGCACCAGCGGCTCCTCCTGGCAGGCGTTCGTGCCCGGTGTGCTCGTCCAGCTCGCCCTGCTGGGCGGCTCCTACGTCGGCCTCGGGCTGCTGATGGACCGCAACCTCGGGGTGATCGACCGGATGCGCGTCACCCCGGTGAGCCCCATGGCCCTGCTGCTGGGCCGCACCCTGCGCGACGTCGTCCAGCTCCTCGCGCAGTCCGTGCTCCTCGTGCTGATCGGCCTGGCGTTCGGCCTCCGCGCCCCGCTGCCCGGCGTCCTCATCGGGCTGCTCTTCGTCGCGGTGCTCGCGGCGGCGATGTCCGCCCTCTCCTACGGCCTGGCCATGAACATCCGGACGGCGCCGGAGTTCGCCGCCGTCGTCAACACGGCGGTGATGCCGGTCATGCTGCTCTCCGGCCTGCTGCTGCCGATGACCCTCGCCCCCGGCTGGCTGAACGGCGTCTCCCGCGCCGTACCGCTCCGCTACACCGCCGACGCGGTGCGCCAGGCCTTCCTCGGGCACTATGCCAACGGCACCGTGGCCGCCGGTGCCGCCGTCACCCTCGCCCTGGCCGCCGTCTGCCTGCTCGGCGGCGCGCGCCTCTTCGGCCGCGCCCGGGGGTGAGGAAAGGGGCTCCGAGCCCGGGGCGCACCCTACGGAAATCCGGAGGTTGTCGGGCAACTGCCACTGAGTGGACACCAGTTCGGTATGACTTCCACCAGGGCGAATGCTGCTCATACGGTGCCGAAGGGATCGGAATGGGTGGAACCGGGTGACAGTGACGGCCCGTCATGGGACCTTGGTGGCCGTCGGACCGACAACCGGAACGACACTGGGGAACCGGGGGGAAGCGCCATGCCCAAGGGGAAGTACGCCAAGAGCACGGAGGAAGCGGAAGCGGACCTCATCGCGTACTGCGCGTCGGTCGGGTTCGACCGTGAGTGGCTCAGCGCGAAGCAGTGGAGCACCACGATCGACATCGCCTGCGACAAGGCGTACGGGTTCGAGCAGGCCCACAAGGCGATCGACAGCGATCAGATCGAGATCACCTCGACCGCCGCGCGGGAGGCCCGGCAGCGCAAGCTGAGCGCCGACGCCGACGGGCTGCTGGCCGCGGTCAAGCAGGACAAGGTGCTGAAGGCCACCCAGATCCCGAAGATCCTCGAACTGTGCGCCGACGCCTATGTGGGCGGGCAGCGGGTCAACCTGGGCCTGGTCGCCAAGCCCATGAGCACCACCGCTTACGAGACCCTGCAGGGTCAGTGGGACAAGGCGGCGGGCTTCGCCACCGGCGACGGTGTCTTCACCAACTTCCAGAGCTTCGAACCGCAGGACAAGGCCAAGGCGGGCAAGGGCAACGTCGGGGACACCCTCGACACCCGCGGCGTACAGGGCAACCTCCTGGTGCGGATCGCCGGGCGGACCTTCAACATGCACATCGACATCGCGGAGTAGACACCCGACGGCCGCCCCCGCCCGCCTCCGGTTCCCCGTTCGGGGACCGGGGCGCGGGCGGGGGCGGCCATGGTGTGAAGACCCGGACGTGAATGGGCTGTTGTCCGGATCCGCCCGCGTCAGTATCGGTCGGTTGTCAGTAGCGGCTGATGGCAGTAACGGTCCGATGGCAGTAACGGCCCGATGTCAGTGGGGGCCTGCATCATCGTCCCCATGACACACGGCACCACCGACCCGCTGCACGCGCTCGCCCGCGAGCATCTGCCCCACGAGATCGCCGAGCGGTGGATCGGCCTGCTGCGGCCGAGCCTGCGCCTCGACAAGGCCGCGGGAACGGCCACCGGCACGGGCACGAGCACGGGTACGGGTACGGGCAACGGCCAGGGCGCGGCGTCCGTCGTCGGCCGGCTCGGTGGCCTGCCGGAGCTCCCGGAGAACGAGGAGTGGCCCACGTGGGAGGGGAACGGCGCCCTCTCCTTCGTCGCATCGCTCGACTGTGCCGCGCTCCCCTCCGCCGGTCTCGACATCACCCTGCCGACCGATGGCACGCTGGCTTTCTTCTACTTCGACGGGCAACTGGACGACGGCACCGCGGTGGTGGCGCCCGCTGAGCCCGACAGCTGGGCGGGTGCGCGTGTGCTGTACATACCGGCGGGTGTGTCCGTCACCGAGCGGCCGGCGCCGGAGGGGATCGAGCCGTTCACCGCGATACCGCTGACGGCAAGGGCCGAGACGACGGAGCCGTACCCCTGGCACCCCGCTGTGTACCGGGAGTTCGCGCCGATGCCCGACGACCACCCGGTGTGGGACGAGGACTTCCAGGAGGCATTGGATGATCACTTCGAGGGCGCGGAGCACCGCATCGGCGGCCATGCGCACCCGGTCCAGGACGAGGTGGAGTCCGACGTCGCCCACGGCGTGCTCGGCAGCCCGCCGTGGACCGACCCGCGCATCCAGGAGGAGGCCCTGCGCTGGGTGCTGCTCGCCCAGTTCGACTCGGACGACGACGCCGGCATGATGTGGGGCGACTGCGGCGTCCTCTACTGGCTCATACGCCCCGAGGACCTGGCCCGACGCCGCTTCGACCGGGCGATGTTCACGTGGCAGTGCAGCTGACTCCTGGGGGGACCGCGCACCGCCTGCGGACCGTGCACCGCCTGCTTGCCGGGTGAGGGGCTGCGTGCCGGGTGCGGGGCTGCGGCCCCTGCGCGACCCGATGAGGCGAGTCGGCCGATGGCGGTGGGACCGCCCGTTGGCGGATGTGTCCGTGGCTGGAGCGGAGGCCAGGCGCCTACTTGACCTCGACTCGTCCTACCCGGTCGGGGCCGGTCGTCAGTGCCTCGCACGTGGTCTGCCACGTGGGGGCGCCGGGGTGGAGCCGGGTGTGGAGGTAGGCCGCGGTGAGCCGGGCGAGGGCGGCCACTCGCTCGGGGTTCTCGTCGGTGGTCTCGGCGGCGTCGTATCCGGAGATTCCGCCGAGTCCGTGCTCCGCGTCGAACAGGGTGAGCAGGGCCTTGGGGCCGGGGGCGAGGGTGTAGGGGTCCGCGTGCCAGTCCGGTCCCATGTCCGTGAAGTGCCGGGAGTCGTCCTTGTCGCCGGCGACGACCAGCGCGGGTGTGGTCATGGTGGAGAAGTCGACGGCCCCGATGACGGGCCACTGCTCGGCCATGGGCCCATTGAGGACGTCGCCGCCCCTGCCGGGCGCGGCGAGCAGTACGCCCGCCTTGATCCGGGGCTCGACGAGGCGCACCACGTTCCCGGTGTCGGGATCGGTGAGCCCGGCGCCCAGCAGGAGGGCGGCGGTGAAGCCGCCGAGCGAGTGCCCGGCGAGGGCGACCTTGGCGTGGTCGATCCGTCCGGCGAGTTGCGGCACGGCGTTCTCGATGACGTCGAGCCGGTCGAGGACATGTGTCATGTCCTCGGCGCGGGAACGCCAGAAGAACGGTGCGCCGGGAGCATTGGCGACCAGGTGGCTCAGTGTCCTGGAGGTGAGATGGGTGGGCTGGACGACGACGAATCCGTGCGCCGCCCAGAAGTCGGCGAGCGGCGCGTAGCCGTTGAGCGAGGAGAGGTTGTTCGAGGGGCCGTGGCCGTGGGAGAGGAGGACGACGGGGAGGCCGGTTCCGGTCGCGGGGGCGGAGACGCGCACCTGGAGGTCCACGGGACGTCCGGGCACGGAGAGGACTACGGGGCTGAAGGACAGGACCGGGACGGGCGCGCCCAAGGCGTCGGCGCTGGTGGCGGTGGAGGTGCTCACGATGTGGGTTCCCTTTCGGTGGCGCCTTGCCCACCCGGTCCTGCGTCCGAGGGGTGGGCAAGGCGGTCAGGGGCGCCCCGTTTCGGCTAAGCTGAAACGGAACACTGCTCCGTTTAATATCCGGAGCGGTGATCCGTTTTGTCAAGCGGTGTCGAAGGAGAACGTGATGGCCGCCGAGGGCCCCGCAGGAGAGTCGTCGTCCCGAAGCAAGCGGTCCGACGCCCAGCGCAACCGGCAGACGGTGCTCACCGCCGCCGCCGAGGTCTTCGTCACCGACGGCGTCGACGCGCCGATCCGTCGGATCGCGGCCCGGGCAGGCGTCGGGATGGCCACGGTCTACCGCCACTTCCCGACCCGGGCGGATCTGGTCACCGCCGTCTACCGCCACCAGATCGAGGCCTGCGCCGAGGCAGGCCCCCGTCTGCTGACGAGCGCCGACTCCCCGGTCGACGCACTGCGCCAGTGGATCGACCTGTTCGTCGACTTCCTGGTCACCAAGCACGGACTCGCCGACGCCCTGCAGTCCGAGAGTGACCGCTTCGCCGCGCTGCACGCCTACTTCCTCGACCGCCTGCTGCCCGTCTGCGCCCGACTGCTCGACGCCGCGGTCGAGGCCGGCGATATCAGGCCCGGTACGCAGCCCTACGAGCTGATGCGCGGCATCGGCAACCTCTGCATCGGACGCGACAACGACCCCCGGTACGACCCCCGACGCCTGATCGCCCTCCTCCTCCAGGGGCTTCAGCAACCTCAGGCCTGCTGACGCCGGCGAGCGACATCGAGACCTGGCCCCTCCCCGGCTTCCACGCGATGTGCGGCGGTGTGGCAAGGAATGGGCGCTCCTTGCCTTGTGTCTTTCGGTCTTCTGTTGTGACCGGGCAGCCTTCACGCGAAGCGTCGCCCGCCGATCGACGGGCAGGGGCGGACGCCTGGAGTGCCCTCCGGCACCAGCGTCTTCGGCCTGGTCAAGCACCTGACCGCGACAGCGGAAGGGGTTCCACTTCCAGGAAGCGCTGCCGGCCGCGGCCCCGGTACTCCAGGACTTCCCATCCCAGTGGGCGCAGGACCTCGGCGCACCGCTTCAGCTCGGCCTGCTGGTGCTGCGCCGCGCCGCTGCCCGGCGGGCCGAGCCATTCCACGCGGACCGTGCCCGGCGTGCCGGCCTCGTCGACGCAGTACCCGGCGGCGGTACGGCTGCCGTCGGGGCCGGTCGCCGACGGCGGGATGCCCGCGGCCTCCAGAGCGAGAGCCACGGCCTGGACGGGCCGGTGCCGTTCCCACGGGGCGGGAAGCGCATGAGGCTCCGCGGCCTCGGTGTTCATCATGGTCCGGATCTGCAGCAACCCTGCGAAGGCGGTGCGCACCTGGGCTTCGCGGTCCTCGGCGGTGCCGGTGTGTGCGGCTCCGTTGCCGCTGGCGGCCTCGAAGTGACGGTGCTGTTCGCCGCCGCTGTCGGGCATCCCGTCACCTCCTCCTTCCGGTTCCGGCCCCGGTCCCTTCCCGGTTCCCGGACCGGACGCGCCGCGTTGTCGGACGCCACCGGTCATGACGGCTGCCGTGCCGGACGCGGTCCGTTGCTGATCACATGAGGCTCGGCCGGCCGGCCGTGTTCATCTCGCGTCGTTCTCCGCGGCTCGCCGTGCGACAAGGACCTCCAGGCCGTCCATGAGGCGCTCGAGTCCGAAGCCGAAGTGGTCGAACTCCTGGGAGAACGTGTCCTCGGACAGGGTGGCCATGTGCGGGAACTGCCCGCTGTGCATGGCCCGTTCCAGGAACGGCCGCTGCCCTTCCCAGAATTCCTCGTGGCTCACGCCGGTCTCCTCGGCGGCCTGCGCCGACTGGATCTCCATCCGGGCGATGCCCGTGGCGAAGCTCTGCACCGCGATGATCACCGAAATCGTCTCGGGGTCGCTCAGGCCCATGCTCCGGAGGCCGGTCAGGCAGATTTCCAGCCCGCGCAGGGTGCTGGGGCCGAGGGCGGAACGGGCCTCGTTGACCTCGATCAGCCAGGTGTGCCGGTGGAAGAGCTCCCGATGGCTGCGGGCCAGGAGGCCGACGGTCGCGCGCCAGTCGGCGGCCCGTGGTGGATCCGTGGCGAGGGACTCGGCCTGGACACGGTCGAGCATCAGATCGAGGAGCTCCGCCTTGCCGGGGACGTACCGGTACAGCGACATCGTGCCGACGCCGAGTTCGGTGGAGACGCGGCGCATCGAGACGGCCGCCAGGCCCTCCGCGTCGGCGACTTCGACGGCGGCGGTGACGATCCGGTCGAGGCTGAGGCCCGGTTTGGGGCCGCGGCTGGGGCGGTCGCCGGTGCCCCACAGGAGTTCGAGGCTGCTGCGCGTCATGGGTTCACCCTATGCCTCCGCCCCAAAATCGAGTACACCGTACGCTGAAAAGGGTACGGTGTACTCAGTTTCTTGAAGGGGTGACGGACATGAACGGACAACAGGAGTACGCGGTATGGGCCGACGGCCTGCGGAAGCGCTACGGAGAGACCTGCGCCCTCGACGGTTTCGACCTGGCGGTGCGCCGGGGCACGGTGCACGGACTGCTCGGCCCCAACGGCGCGGGCAAGACCACCGCGGTCCGGATCCTGGCGACCCTGGTCCGGCTGGACGGCGGCCGGGTGACCGTGGCGGGGGTCGATCCTGCGCGCGACCCGCAGGGAGTGCGGCGGCGCATCGGTCTCACCGGGCAGTACGCCGCCCTGGACGAGAGCCTCACCGGGCGGCAGAACCTGGAAGTGTTCGGGAGGCTCTTCCGGCTCGGCGGCCGGCGCGCCGGGCACCGGGCGGGTCAACTGCTCGAGGAGTTCGGCCTCACGGAGGCGGGCGACAAGGGGGTGGACGAGTACAGCGGCGGGATGCGGCGCCGGCTCGACCTCGCCGTGTCGATGATCCTGACCCCCGAGGTGCTCTTCCTCGACGAACCGACGACCGGACTCGACCCGCGGGCCCGGGGCGAAGTCTGGGACACCGTGAGGACCTTGGTCGCGGGCGGCACGACCGTACTGCTGACCACGCAGTACCTGGACGAGGCCGACCGGCTCGCCGCGCACATCACCGTGATGGACCGGGGGAGGGCCATCGCCGATGACACTCCCGGCGGACTGAAGAACACGGTGGGCGGCGACCGCATCGAGGTCGTCACGGCCCACGCCCGCGACCTGAGGCGGGTGGCCGCGGTGATCGCCCGCGTCGCCGTCCCCGGCGCCGAGCCCGAAACGGTCGAGCGGGAGCGCCGGGTGCACGCACCCGTCGACGACCGGGTGGCCGCGCTGACGGAGGTCGCGCGGACCCTGCGTGACGAGGGTGTTCAGGTCGAGGACCTCGGACTGCGCAGGCCGAGTCTCGACGATGTCTTCCTGCGCCTGACCGGACACCGCACGGAGGCTGCCCGATGACCACAGCTGTCGAACCGACCGTCCCGCGGGCGGAGAGTCTGTACGAGCGGAGCCGCTGGGCGCTCGTCGACTGCGGGAATGTCGTACGTCGCGGCATGCTGCACTACCGCCGTCAGCCGGTCGCGATTCTCTGGCGACTCGGCTTCCCCATCGTCTCCGTGCTGCTGTACGGCTTCGTCTTCGGCGGCGCCATGCAGGTGCCGGACGGCGGCGACTACCGGCCGTTCCTCATGCCGGGGATGTTCGCCACGACCATGGTGTTCGGCTTCATGAGCACCGCGATGGCCGTGGTGGCGGACTCGGCCAAGGGGGTCACCGATCGCTTTCGGTCCATGCCGATGGCCCCTTCGGCGGTGGCGTCGGGGCAGGGGGTGGCCGATCTGGTCGTGGCCGCCGCGGAACTCGCCATCCTCGCCGCCACCGCCCTCGCGATCGGCTGGCGCTCCGACGGTGGGCTCGCGGCGACGGCCGCGGCCTTCGGGCTGCTGCTGCTCCTGCGCTTCAGTCTGATCTGGGTGGGTGTGTGGTGCGGCCTCGTGGTGCCCGACGCGGAGGCGGCGGGCGGCCTGTACGCCGTTGTCTTCCCCCTCACCATGATCTCCAGTGTCTATGTGGCGCCTTCGCTGATGCCGGCCTGGCTGGCCCCGGTGGCGGCCTGGAACCCCGTCTCGTCCACGGTCGCCGCAACCCGCGAGCTCTTCGGGAACCCGGGCGCCGGGGGCGACACGTGGGTCGAGCAGCACGCGGTGCTCATGGCAGTGGTGTGGCCACTGGTGATCACCGCGGTCTTCCTGCCTCTGGCGGTGCGGCGGTTCCAGCGGCTGAGCCGGTGAGATGACCCGGCCGGGGATCCGGGGCCCGGGCTTCGGGCTCGGCGTGCGTGGCTCCGAGCCGCGGGCTTCGGGTCCCGGCTTCGGGCTCGTGGCTCCGGATTCCCGGATCCGATGCATGCGTGCCACGCCTGAACACTGCGCCGGTCGCGTCCGTACTGCAGGGAAGCGCGCCGTGCCAGCCGCCCCTCCCGCGACAACGTCAGCAGATGTGTCGAGGGAGGCACCATGTACCACCACCGTCGCGATGCCCAGCCGAAGGGCAAAACGCGCACGATCGTCATCACGTCGGCCGTCGCGGCCACAGCACTCGCCGTCCTCTCCGTGTTCACCCTTCAGCAGAGCGACGCGAGCGAGACCTCCGCGGACGGAACCGTGGGCGTCGGCAGCGCCTCGCCGCACGGTGCGGGCCACGGGGCCGGGACGGAGGCGGGCTCCGCGGCCGGCCGGGCCGCGTCGGGGCCGCAGCCCGTCACCCAGGTCGACAAGACGTTCCTGGTCAAGGTGCGCCAGGCGGGACTGTGGGAGATTCCGGCCGGTCGACTGGCGCAGAGCCACGGCGAGAGTGAGGCGGTGAAGCGGGCCGGGCTGCACCTGCTCGACGGGCACAGCAAGTTGGACCAACTGGTCCGGGAGGACGCCGAGATCCTGGGTGTGGGACTGCCCGAGGAGGCCTCCGCCGAGCAGCAGGGCTGGGTCGACCAGCTCAAGAAGGCACACGGGGCGGAGTTCGACCGGCTGTTCGCGAATCTGCTCCGCGCGTCCCACGGCAAGATCTTCGCCACCATCGCCGAGGTGCGGGCAGCGACCCAGAACGACCTGATCCGCCGTCATGCCCGGCAGGCGAACCAGACCGTCATGGACCACATGGAGGTGCTGGAGGACACCGGTCTCGTGAGCGAATCCACCTTCAGGGAGGTCGAGAAGGCCGTCGCCCCGAGGCCGGAGTAGGTCGCTCCGAGGCCGGAGTGGCCGACGGTGCTCGGACCGTTCCGGAGCGCGCTGTTGACGGGGGCTCGGCAGTCGTCGCCACTCTTCGGCTGCCCCACGTCTGGACTTTTGCACTGTGCAATGATGAGGTGGTGAAGGGCTCGCCGGACAGGCGAGCCCGGGGAGGGTGCGGCACTGGCACGGTGCGCCGCTTCCGGCGCTTGTCGGGCATCTCTTGCGGAGCCGTTCGCCGCATGCGCCTACGGTGCCGCACTGTTCGGAGCAGGACTTGTCCGTGGAGAAGCGACACGGCTCCGGATCGTGACGGCCGTCCTCGTCCCTCTGTGGCCGGGGCGTTCGTCGGTGCCGCTACCGGTCTCGGGGCGCGCAGTGGGTGTCGCCGCCACTACACCCAGGACTCCGCGACACCGAGGACTCCGCGAAGACCTCCGACTCCGCGAAGGCCTGGACTCCACGGTCGCGTCCGCCTGCCGGTCCCATCCGCTGCCGGGCCCGGAACGCCTCGCCGCCACAGGATTCATATCGCCCGCCCACCGGTCCGCCGCTGCCCGGTCCCTTGAGCGCCGGGCCCGTTCGGTCATGTGCCAGGGCATCTCGGCCGGGTACCCGGGCCTCGGGGGAGGTGTGCGAGCGGCGTCGGCACCGGGTGGGGCATCGGGTAGAAAAGAGAGCATGGCCGATGCAGAACGCCCCGCACAGGACCTCGACGATCTTGCACGGGACCTCGACGATGTGGACGCGGTGACGCAAGCGGTGATGACGGCCTCCCGGCTGCTCGTCGCCATGTCGGCCCGATCGCTCGCGGCCGTCGAGGACCGGCTGACGCTCCCGCAGTTCCGGCTCCTCGTCGTGCTCGCGACGCACGGCGCGGCCAAGCTCGTCGTCCTGGCCGAGAGCCTGGGAGTCAACCCGTCCACCGCCATGCGCATGATGGACCGGCTCACCGCGGCGGGGCTGGCCGACCGCCAGGTCAATCCGAGCAACCGGCGGGAGAGCCTGTTGCAACTGACCGAGGAGGGGCGGACGGTCGTCGACCAGGTCATGACCAGGCGGCGCGACGAGATCGCACGGACCATCGCGCGCATGGCCCCTGCCCAAAGGGTGGCCCTCGTCGAAGCCTTGACGGCCTTCACCGACGCCGGCGACGAGCCCGCCGTCCGCGACTCGGGCCGTGACCTGTATCCCCTCGGCTGGTCGGTCGAGCGGGGCTGAGGGGCGGCCCTCCCGGGCCCTCCGCCGTCCGGTTCCGGTTCCAGGGCGCCTGGAACCGTGCGCGTACCTGATGGCGGCCGACGGGACTGCGGGATTCCGGGCTTGCGACGGGATGCGGGAACGCGACGGGAACCGGGCCCCGGGGACGCGAGGAACCCGGGGACGCACACCGAGGAGAAGCCGGGGCGCGGTGCACCGGCCTCGTCAGTCCCGCTGAGTCTCCGGCTGTCGCCGCTGTTCGAGCGTGGTGACCCACTGGGCGACGAGCGTGTCGATGAACGTGTCGGTCACCTGATCGCGGTCGAAGAAGAGGCGGGCGAGGACGGGCCCGTAGAGCAGGGTGTGCTCGGTCTCGTCGATCTGGATCCCTGACGGCTCCAGCAGCCGGTTCAGGGCCGCGCGGCGGTCCTGGCCGATGCGCGTCAGAGCCTGGGCGCTGGCGGGGTCGTGGTCGGCCTGGGCGGTGACGGCCAGCACCGCGGTGCGGACGGCCGGTTCGCTGATGCCGTCGCGCAGGCTCTTCAGCCAGTCGGTGGCCACGACGCGTACATCGCCGCCCGGCTCGGGGTAGTTGCCGAGGTCGGGGCCCTCCAGGATCAGGTCGAAGAGCAGGGCGGCCCGGTTGGGCCAGTGGCGGTAGAGGGTCTGGCGGGTGACGTCGGCGCGCTCGGCCAGCAGCGCGTACGTCAGCCCGGCCGGTCCGGCCTGGGGCAGCAGATCGCGTGCGACGGACAGCACGCGGGTGCGGGTGCGCTGGACGCGCGGGTTGCTCGGGGTCGGCCGGCGGCGGTGGAGAGGCTCCTGCATGGGGCCCATTCTAGCGAAGAATCATACGTGTCGTGTGATTCAATCCACATCGCCGATCGTCCGGCCCGGGGTGATCGTCCACCCCGTATGAATCATCCAGCGTGTGTGATACAACGGAATCACACGCACTGGATGATTCGCATCGGTGCGGCTCCCGATCCCAGGAAGTGCCTGATGTCCACTGCCATGACCTACTCCGAGTACGGCGGACCCGAAGTCCTCACCCGGTCCCGGGTCGCCACCCCCGAACCGGGCCCCGGCCAGGTCCGCATCCGCGTGCGGGCAGCCGCCGTCAACCCCATCGACCTGCGAATACGCGCCGGGCTGATGCAGGGCGTCTTCCCGGTCGGCTTCCCGGCGGTCCCCGGCTGGGACGTGGCCGGTGTCGTCGACCGCGTCGGCGAGGGCGCCACGGCGTCGGTCGGCGACGAGGTCTTCGGTGTCGCCTCCGCCGGTGGCTACAGCCAGTACGCACTCCTCGACCGGCCCGTCACCAAGCCCGCGGCGGTGTCCTTCGAGACCGCGGCCGCGGTGGTGACGGTCGGCGAGGCCGCCTGGCGGGCGATCGAGCACCTCGGCGTGCGGCCGGGGCGGACGCTGCTCGTCCACGGCGCCGGCGGCAGCGTGGGCGCCATCGCCGTACAGGTGGCCGCCGCCCGCGGTATCACCGTGATCGGTACTGCCGCCGAGCGGGACATCGAGCGGGCCATCGGCCTCGGCGCCGTCGCCGTGCGCTACGGCGACGGCTGGGTGGAACGGGTGCGCGCCGCCGCCCCGGACGGTGTGGACGCCGTGTTCGACACCTCGGGCGCGGGCGTCCTCGCCGACTCCGTCGCCCTGACCGGCGACGCGGACCGGGTGATCACCATTGCCGACCCGTCCTTCGCCGAGCACGGCGTGCGGTTCACCGGCATGGACCCGGCCGACCGTTTCCCCGAGGCCCTGCCGCGACTGGCCGATCTGATCGCCGCCGGCAGCCTCGACGTGCCCGTGGGGCACAGCTACCCGCTCGCCGAGGCCGCTTGCGCCCACGCCGACATCGAAGCCCGCCGCACCCGGGGCAAGGTCGTCCTCCTGCCCTGACCCGGGCCCTCGCCTGCCCGGCCCGAGCCGCCCACCTCGGCCGAGCCCGTGAACGCTCGGCCCAAAAACGCTCCGCCCGAGAACGCTCAGCCCGTGACCGCCCGGCCCGTGAGCCCGGCCGCACGCCCGCCCGGCCTGTGCCGAACACACCACCACTAACGCCCTGACCGGCAACAACCGATAGGAGAACCCCATGAAGGCCGCCCAGATCACCGGTTACGGAGACGCACCGACCGTCCTGCGGATCAACGACGTCGACCGCCCCGCGCCCGGACCGGGTGAGGTGCTGGTGGCGGTCGAGGCGTCCGGCGTGAACGGGCTCGACACCATTGTTCGCGCGGGGGGACTGCGGATCGTGACCGGGCGCCGGTTCCCGATCGGTGTGGGACTGGACTTCGCCGGTGTCGTCGCCGCGACCGGTGCCGATGTCCGCGACCACCGGGTGGGGGACCGTGTGTGGGGCACGGTGCCCCCGCTGAAGCGGCGCACCGTCGGCCCGGCCGCCGAGTACGTCGTGGTCGGCGCGGATCGCATCGGGCCCGCTCCGGCAGGCATCTCCTCGGTGGAGGCGGCCTCCCTCGTCGTCGCCGGGACCACCGCGCTGACCGCGCTGCGCGACACCCTGCGCTTCACCAGCGGCGAGCGGCTCCTGGTCCGCGGTGCTGCCGGCGGAGTCGGCACGGCGGCCGTGCAGCTCGCCCACGCGATGGGTGGTCACGTCACCGCGCTGGCCCGCGCCCGCCATGCCGAGCCGCTGCGCGCTCTGGGGGCCGACGAGGTCTTCGACTACGGCGTCACCGCACCGGACGGCATCGGCCCCTTCGACGTCATCCTGGACACGGTCGGCTCCGAACTGCACGGCTACCGGCGCCGGCTGACCCGCGACGGCAGGATGGCCACCATCGCCCTGTCGGCCTCCTCCGTGGCCGCGATCGCCGCCTCGACCGTGCACGGCTCCCGCCGCATCCGCACCTTGAGCTCCGACCCCGACGCTGCGGTGCTGCGCGCCCTGGCCGGTCACGTGGCCTCCGGCGGGCTGCGGCCCGTGGTCGACAGCGTGTATCCGCTGACCGACATCGCCGCGGCGCACCAGGCGTTCGAACGGGGCGGTGTGGTGGGCAAGCAGGTGGTGACGGTGTCCGGCACGTGACCGGGGCACGGGGCGACGTGCCCTCTTTACGCCGCAGCGGTCGCACCTTCCGCAGGATGAGCATGAGGGTATCCGGGCCCGGTACGCCACGGTATGCGAGCCGGGCATGGTGGGCGACGGCATTCGCGGCAAGTGCACCGTCACGGCCGAGCGGCACGGATGACCCCACGCCCCCCGTCGTGCCCTCGGGGCTTCGGAGTGTCTGCAGTGAGGCGGTCGGAGCCGGGTGTGACACTTTCGCCCGGCGCGCCGCAGTGGAGAGTGCCGATTGCTGTCGGCCGCGCGATTCCTTGATGTCTGCGGTCCCCCCCCCGCCGTCTCAAGTTGTCGCGCGTGGCGCGGGTGGTGCCCAGTCGGCCGCCCGCGCCATTGACTCGTCGTTTGCGAGGTGGCGGCCCGAGGGCATCGATGTGACAAAGCGGTGAAGAGAGTTTCGGAATCGTCCGACAGGAAATGCGTGAGACCGTGAATTATCCCAATGAAGGCATACCGCAAAATCGCCCATACGGCTCCGGTCGAAACTCTCCCTACCATGACGGATGGAACTCGCCGGATACCGGTGATACGCCTCCGCTGCCGTATGCCCAGGCGGAGCCCCCGCAACACGGCAATTCACCCTCGCCCTACGCCCCGGCCCCGGCCGGTCCGTACAACGCCGTTCCGGACGCGGCCTCCGATGCAAGTAGGAGTGGGGGAGGAAACCGGCGAGGCCTCGGAGCGGACCGACTCGCCTTGATCATTCACAGCCTCGCGGATATCGCTGCGGCTTTCCTCGGGCTGTGGATCCTGCTGTATCTGCTCGAAGCGAATCAGGTGAATGTCTTCGTCGGCTTCGTGCACGGTGTGGCCGACTGGCTCGCCGGCTGGTCTCAGGACATCTTCGTCATGGAGGCGGAAGGGCTGCGTGTTTTCTTCAACTACGCTCTTCCCGCGCTGATTTACCTCGCGGTCGGCCATGGCGCAGCCGCATGGCTGCGACGCCTCTGACCGTGCTTCCGCCGGGCTCAGGGGGCGCAGGTTTCCCGTGCCCCCTGAGCGTCGATACGGGTGCCCGTCCGACCGCTCCAGGGCCATGTGAGCGTTCCCCCGGCACAGACTGGCCTGCATCGTCCCCGACAGCAGGCTTCCACGGGCGTTTCCCTGCACGGCCGGGATCGTTGGCCGCAATCAGCACGGCCTGATCGTCCAGCCGGGGTCCGACGCCGTTCAGCGAGGCCCTGACCAGGCCGGTCAAGGCCCGATGGCGCGAACGGCACAGCGGCCCCGAAGCGCCGCACCCCGCACCCCGCGCTCCGTGCTCGTCCTCCGGCCCCGTGCAAGCAATCTCCCTCCCGGACACCCGCCTTGAGCGACTGCTCAAAACGCTCTACGCTGCGTTTTGAGCAGTCGCTCAAAACGTCTGGGACGGGGAAGTCGTATGAGGTTGTACGTGGAGGCGCGCATCCGCGCCGGGATCGACGAGGTGTGGGACCGCAGCCAGTCACCGGACCGGCACCAGCGCTGGGACCTGAGGTTCAGCGAGATCGACTATCTGCCGTGCGCGCCGGGGGAGCCGCAGCGCTTCCGCTACGCCACCCGCGTCCTGCCGCTGCTCACGGTCGACGGCACCGGCGTCTCGGCCGGTGAGCGGAACCGGCCCGACGGCACCCGGACATCGGCCCTCCGCTTCTCCTCCGCGCACCCGCTGTCGCTCATCGAGGAGGGGCGCGGGTACTGGCGGTACGTCCCGGACGGTGCGGAGCTGCGGTTCCTCACCGGATACGACTACCGGCCGCGCTGGGGCCGCTTCGGCCGGGCCGCCGACCGGCTCCTCTTCCGGCCGCTGATGGGCTGGGCCACCGCTTGGTCCTTCGACCGGCTGCGGCTGTGGTGCGAACGCGGGATCACCCCCGAGCAGTCGTTGCGCCACGCCCTCGCGGAGCTGTTCGTCCGTATCGCCGCCGTCCTCGTCACCGCGGCTGTGGTGCCCGCCGCCGCGGCCGTGGTCCCCGTCCTCGCCGTGGCAGGCGCCGCGCTGCTGCTGCCGCCCCTGCCCGTCACCCCCGCCGCCCGCCGCTGTCTGCGCCGGCCGCCGGAACGGGCCGGACGCAGTGGGAGCGCTGCCGCCCCGACCGCCCTTCTCGCCACCCTGGAGCAGTCGTGACCTCGATATTCCAGCGCGCCCTGGGCGCCGACTTCGACCGGCTCCACCCGAAGATCCGGCGGCGCTTCTCGGTCGGGCTCGACAGCGGGGAGGCGTGTACCGGACGGGGCACGATGGACCGTATCTGGCACGGCCGCAGCTTCGTCCGGCCCTTCCTGGCCCTCGGCGGCAGCCGCCACATCCTCGTCCCGCAGGCCGGCCGGGACATCCCCTTCGTCATCGAGAACGTCCCGTACACGGACTCCTTCGGCCGGGAGACCGTCACCTTCGTCCGGACCTTCTCCTTCCCGCGCCGCCCCCGCCGCTTCGACGCCACCATGGTCTTCAGCCCCGAGCGCGGCTGCGTCGTCGACTACCTCGGCACCCACCAGCACCTCGCCACCGACCTGCACTTCACGGTGGACGACAGCGGATCCCTGGTCATCCGCTCCGGCGAACACCGCTTCCGGGAAGGGCCGGTCGACGTCCGGGTACCGGACCTGATCGGGGGCGATGCCGTGGTGCGCGAGTCGTACGATGAGGCGGCCGGGCGCTTCCGGATCCAGGTGCGGGTCGGCAACCGGCGGTTCGGTCCCCTCTTCGGCTACGAGGGGTCCTTCTCCGCCGAGTTCGTGAACATCGCCGAGCGTGGAGTGCGCGCCGGGCTGCGGCCCCTGCGCGAGGAGGCCCGAACATGAGCGCCGACACCCGTACGAAACTGCTCGCCGGTGCGCTGCGGACGCTCACCGAGCAGGGCATCGCCAAGACCTCGGCCCGCAGCATCGCCGCCACCGCCGGAGTCAACCAGGCCTTGGTCTTCTATCACTTCGGCAGCGTCGACGAACTCCTCGCCGCCGCCTGCCGGTACGGCGCCGAGCAGCGCGTGGTGCGCTACCGCGAACGCCTGGCCCGGGTCGGCAGCCTCGCCGAACTCCTGGAGCTGGGGCGGGAGCTGCACACCGAGGAGCGGGCCGGCGGCCATGTCGCCGTCCTCGCCCAGCTGTTGGCCGGAGCCCAGACCCAGCCCCGGCTCGCCCCCGCGACCGCCGCCGGCCTCGCCCTGTGGATCGAGGAGATCGAACAGGTGCTGAGGCGGGTGCTGACCGGCACGCCGATCGCCGACTTCGTGGACGTCACCGGCCTTTCCCGGGCCCTCGCGGCGGGTTTCGTCGGCCTGGAGCTGTACGAGGGCGTGGACCCGGAGGGTGCGCTGGCGGCCCTGGACGCACTGGAGCAGCTCTCCGGGCTGGTCGCCGTCCTGGAGGAACTGGGCCCGGTCGCCCAACGGGCCGTACGGGCACGCATCCGGCGCAGCACCGCCCGACGCACTCAAGGCTGACAGCGGCCCCGCCTCTCAGGGAGCGCGCTCGTCCGGCCGGCCGAACGGTGCAGGACAGCTCACTCAGTTGATCGCAGGGGACCCCTTGAGCTGCCACTTGCGGTCGCCCTTTCCGTCACCGTCGTAGTCATACACAACGTATCCGTCGCTCGACCAACCGCCGGCTGATCCGACATATCCGTCCTGCATGCACTTTCGCGCTGTTCCGTTGCTCCACTTGTGTGTATTGATGTCCCGCGTGAGGTCACAGACAATGGTCTGCTTGTTGCCATTGTTCTTTTCGAGTCGTAGATGAACTGAGAACTCATCGAATCGCTTGACCCCGGGGATGAGGAATCCTCCGTACCAGTTGGTGCGAGTAGTCGCGTAGTAAGTACCCGGGTTTCCACCCGTCTTGGAGATGCACACATTTACCGACACGCCAACAGCTACGTTGGGGGCGCGACGGAACGGCCGGGAGCTGGAGTTGTAGTGATCACACTTTCCCCTCCCCCCGGCGGGAGTCACTTCGGCAGCCCGAGCGTTCTGCCCTTCCCCGGCCACGGCCGGGGTTGTGGCACTGCCCGCCATGGCGGCAACGGCAATTGCGACGAGGATCTTCTTGGTCCGGTCCATATTCTATTCCTTTCATCGGCGCTGCGTAGCGGGCACTGGCCGACCACCAGGTATCAGTGGAGACAAGACGTCGAGGCGCGCAAATGCTCGCTGCGCCCGTGCACAGTCCCCGGCTGCCGCTGTCTCTCCGCCCAGCTTTGCGCCGGCCCGGCTGGCTGTCGTTAGCTGTGAGTCCCCGCTGTCTTGGCAGTGCGTCTACTGAATGGCGCTGAGACTTCGTCGCTGCACACGCGGCAACCTCGACAGGCCCGGCCGGAGTTCGACGAGCCGGAGAGCCGGCGTGCGCACCCGCCGACGGGCCCCTCAGCGTTACGCCGGCCAGACCCCGGAAGCCGGCAGGCGGCGGGGCTGCTCCCTGGCAGTGCTCAGCCCGTTGTGACCGAGTGCTGTACTTGGCGATTTTGAGCACCATGGTTGGCGGGCGAGGTTGAGCCGGGATCACGAGTGGATCCGATTCGGGAAACCCGACAGCCACGCGCCATGCCGCTCTCAAGGAATATCGCGGTCAGCTCATGCCACAGCTCGACGTCTGTTCGGGCCGATGGATCCTGTCGCGGTGGCGGGCGGGGCGTGGGTACGGTGCCCTGGCAGGACGTCCCGTACCTGTTGTGGGGAAATCCGTGATCCATTCGCGTTCGGATCCCTATTAGTAAGTATGACATCCCGACAATCATGCAGCAGGCGAACCGTGGACCAATCGGCTGCACAGCGCCCCTGTGTGACGCGTACGTCCCGGACGCGTCACCCGGGCTGAACGCACCCAACGGGACCGGATCCGACCATTACCCGGATCCGGCCATTGCGTCGCTGTCGCACATACTTCCGATCGCCAATCTCCGGGCGCTCGGGGGGCGGATCCCGATGGATTCCAGGGGCTCTACTGGTGACGGCGAGACTCCAGCGGATAAGATATCGCGCGCTGCTCGCGATGGCGGTCGGTGAGGTCGGCGGTGAGGGCAGGAGTGCCGTGGTTGAGCTGCAAAAAGACGCAACCCGGTGCGGTCCTGCTCAAGGCTCTGAACGCGCGTTCGCTTTTCCTGGCCCACGGCAGTTATGGCTCGCCCGCAATGCCCTCGAACGATCAGCGCAAAGGTGTCCACGCAACAGCGGTGGACCCTTTTTCTTTTCCGCGGCGTTCGCGGCCGGCAGCCGCGCGTCCGGGGCCAGTGGGCGTGCGGCGAGAAGCGGGTGCTTCGTTTTCACGACAAGAGAAGTGTGGAGTGTGGTGCCATGAACCGAGTCGGCAGAGACTCACGCCGGTCGGCCCGCAGGCTTGCGGGGCGGCTGGCGCGCATAGGGTTATCCGTTCTCCTGCTGGCAGGCGGCGCCGTAGGGGCGACGGCCGGCCCGGCCGCCGCTTCGACCGCAGACGGCACGCTGACGGTTGAGGTGCTGCGCGATTTCTTCGGCACCGGCGTGGTCAACACCACGATGGACGTGCCCCAGCGGGGCATGAAGGTGGAGATCTCCGACCCTGCCGGGCACGTTGTCACGGGCGTCACCGATGCCACCGGAAAGGTCGTGGTGGCGCAGTCGACGGTGCTGAAAGGCGGCCGGTACCGCGTCGACGTCAGCGTCCCGGCACCGTACAGCGACTATCTGCGGGCGGCGCCCGCGTCGACGGCGGAGAACCACTTCAACAGCTTCACGTCGTTCGTGGATGTGTCGGACGGAAAGAACGCCTCGGTGGTGACGGGGGTGTGGGATCCGGCCGACTATGCACTGCCGGACTCGCGGTATTTCGTACCGGTCCACAACGGTGCCAACGGGACGGACAACCGGGCGTTGGTGGCGTTCGGGACGAAGACCCGGGGCACGTGTCCCACCGATGTGGCGTGCCCGGACACACTGGCCACGCAGGACCAGGTGGGCACGACGTTCGGGTTGGCGTACGACAAGCACCGGACCCGGCTGTTCCAGAGCGCGTTCGCCCGCCGTTACGCCCCCTACGGGCCGGAGGGCGCCGGCGCGATCTACACGGTGCCGGCCAACGGCTCGGGTACGCCACAGCTGTTCGCGCGGGTGCCGGACGCCGCGGTGACGCAGCACGACACCGCCAACATGATCAAGGATGCCGGGTTCACCGACGCGCCGGGCAAGGAGAGCATCGGTGGCCTGGCCCTGTCGGAGGACGGCTCCACGCTGTACGCGGTGAACCTGCGGACCCGCAGCCTGGTGAGCTTCGACGCGACAGGGGCCACCGCCTCGGAGCCCGAGGCGACGGTCCCGATCCCGGACCCGGGGTGCGCGAGCCCCGGCGACTGGCGGCCGTTCGGTCTCCAGGTCCACAACAACACGCTGTACGTGGGCGGCGTGTGCAGCGCGGAGAGCACGCGGCAGCGCGCGGACCTGAAAGCCCTCGTCTCCACCTACGACGGCAAGCGGTTCACCACGGTGCTGAACCACCCGCTCACGGACAAACGCGGCAGCGTCTTCGGTTCCGGCGACAAGGCCACCCACTGGAACCCGTGGAACACCGGCCTGGACACGTGGGACGACCGGAAGGCGGGCGGCGTCTTCATCGATCCGCAGCCGGAGCTGGCCTCCCTCGCCTTCGCCCGGGACGGCTCGATGATCCTGGGTTTCCGCGACCGGTTCATGGACGTGCTCAGTTGGGGAGGGCTGGACCCACGCCCGGGGAACGACACGGCGGAAATCGCCATGTCCGGTGGTGACATCACCATGGTCTGTGCCACTCCCACCGGAGAATTCGAGTGGGAGGGCACCGGGAGCTGCCCCAACCACGCCACCCCCGCCAACAATGGCGGCCAGCCCGCCGATGTCGTCGAATACTTCCCGGGCGACTTCTACGCCAACGCACACCAGGAGACCGCGCTGGGGTCGGTGGCCTATATCCCGCAGCAGCAGTGGGTCGTCAGCACGGAGTTCGACCCGGTCGTCGACGTCGCGACCTCAGGGACCGGGTACCACGACATCACGACCGGCCAGGGCCCGGGCAACAACCCGACCGCCAACGGGTTCCAGTTCGTCAGCCGGGAACAGGGCGGGTTCGGCAAGGCCGGCGGGCTCGGTGACATCGCCTACGCGGCGGCGAACGCGCCGATCCAGATCGGCAACGTCGTGTGGTTCGACGGCGACCACAACGGGATCCAGGACCCGGGCCACGTGCTGCTGCCGGGGGCGACGATCAACCTGCTGGACGCGGACGGCGAACAGGTCGCCACGACCAGGACCGATGCCGCCGGTGAGTACTACTTCGGTGGTGTCGGCGCCGAGTACGAGCTCACGCCGGGCGCGAAGTACACGGTGCAGTTCGACGTGTGCACCGCGGACACCGGCACGGTGCCCGGCCGGCCCCCGGCGAGCGAGCTGCGGTTCACGCTCCCGCGAGCCGGTGCCAAACGTGCGCATGACTCCAATGTGACACCGCCGACCACCGGGCCATTGTGCAGCGGTTCCGCGCCTGTCACGGCGCCGGACAAGCCGGGCGGCGTCGATCACACGATCGACGCCGGGGTGTACATCCCGAAGGCAACGCCGACTCCGACTCCGACTCCGACCGATACCGCGACCCCGACCCCATCCCCGACCGATACCGCGCCCCCGACCTCACCACCGACCCCGGCCCCGACCTCACCACCGGTCCCGGCCTTGCCGCCGTCAGGCGCGCCGCCTGCTGACCCGGCCCCGACCGGCGGGAGCAAGGGTCCCCTGGCGAACACCGGTATGTCCGGGCTGCCACAGGTGATCGCCCTCGTCGGTCTGCTGGTGGGTGCGGGTCTGGCCCTCGCGCTCGTGAGCCGGAAGCGTCGCGCCCGGAAACACTGAACGAAGCGAACAACAGTGATCTGCCTGCCCGCGATCCGTATGGCGCGGTCAGGCAGATCACGCCTCGGCCGGTCCACGAGGGCCGGCCTTCAAGTCGTCCGTCACCGGACTGCCGAGCGTCGCCGCGACCGCACGGCGGCCGGGCGGTGTGGTGATGGAGAGGGTGAATCAGCAGAGTGTCAGCGTGGAATCGCGTGCGGAGCGTGAGAAGCCGGCAAACCCGACCAGGCCGTGCGGCTGACCGGCGCCGAAGGCTGCGGGCCCGCTGGGCGGCAGCCGTCATCGGCGCAGCGGCCGTCGCGGTGGCCGCGTTCCTGGTCGCCGACGGCGGTTCCGGCCCCACCGGTCCGCGCGCACTGACGTCGGGTGAGGTGAACCGGCTGGCGATGACGCGGTTCCGCAACTACGAGGCGCACGGCCGCGCGCTGACGATCACCGTGCCGGGCACCGCCGGAGGACTGATCGTCACCGGGTCCGTCGACTACCGACGCAAGATCGGTTATGGCGTGGTGCACGGCACCGGGCGCGACACATCCAGCGACGGGCTGATCGAGTGGACGGCCACCGCGGTGTTCGTCCACCCGATGGCGAACGCCCCGGCGCACGCGCCCGCGTCGCCGCCCCGCTCGGGCTGGTACAGCCGTCCCCTGCAGTCGTCCGGCAGCTCGCTGGACAGTTCGCTGGCCATCGCACTCGGCCTCGGCATCGACCGGCCGGACAACGCCGAACTGCTGCCGCAGAACGGCGCCGCCTGGCTGGGACGGGACCAGGTGGACGGGCATCGGGTGGACGTCATGACCGGGCCGTCCTCCCGCGACCGCTCCGGTACGGCGGACCGGGTGCGCTACTGGGTCGGCTCGGACGGCACCATGTACCGGGTCCGCATCAGCGTGGGTTCCGGGTCGCAGCCGGTGGTCATCGATTTCGACACTCACGGTTACGTTCCGGTCAAGCCGGTGCCCGGGGTCACCCCGACGCGGTAGCCGCTGTTCAGGACGTCGGCACCCGCGCGTCCGTGGCGAGCAGGGACGCCGGCGGCAGCGGGACGCCGGCCACGTCCGGCAGGGCCGGAACGGCTGGGACGGCGGTGGCGCCCGTAGTGGTGGCGTGAGGGAACTGCGGCTGTCGATCAGGCGCCGCGACCTCGGTGAACGGGATGCCACCGGGTGCCGTCCGCATCGCCCACCTGCCGGCCGGCGAGGGCGACTTGGCGGGCAGCGGACAGGCCGCGGCTGTCGCGAGCCGGGCGGGCACCGTGGTGCGCAGATCGTTGCCACGCAGGCAGTTGCCCCGTCCCCGCGTGGCGGTGGGGAACGTCCAGCCGACGTCGACGCCGTTGCGGGTGAACGTGTTGTCCACGATCCGGTTGCCGACCGACGGGATGTCGGCGGTTGCGGTGATCACCAGCCCGGCGTTGCTGTTGTCGGCGATGCGGTTGCGGACGAACCGGTTGTCGCTGCCGCCGTCGACGCCGATGCCGGTGCCCCACCCGCCGTCGGCCTGCTGCGGGGTGGCCCGCTGCTGGTTGGCGGCGATCAGATTGCCCGCGATGACGGCGCCCCGCTGCGGGAGCAGCTTCTCCTGGTGGTCGGAGTTGGTGGTCAGACCGACCCGGTTGCCGACAAGACGGTTGCGGACCACATACAGGTCGCCGCCGGCGTTGGTGCCTTCGTAACCGACCGCGTTGAGTTCGGCGACATTGTCCCGCACCACGACGCGACACGGCTTGCACTGCCCGACATAGATCCCCGAGTCGGCCCCGCCCGACGCGTACGAGTGCTCGATGACTCCGTCCTGCGCGGAGAACGCGTAGATGCCGTACAGACCGTTGCGGGTCGCGGTCACATGCGAGACCAGGAACGACTTCAGGAAGGTGACCGGCTCATCGCCGGTGTCGTAGCCGCCGCTCTGCCCCGGCAGACCCGCGGCCGCCGCCGCCGAACCGGTGACCAGCACGCCGTTCTGCGTGTTGTTCTCCACCGTCAGGTTCTCCACGGCCACTCCGGGCGCCGCGACGACGACACCGTTCGGCTGCCGCAACCGCCCGTCGATGACGACCCTGTCCCGGGACGCGCCGCGAAGAGTGATGCGAGCCGTGTCGATCCTCACCGACTCGTGGTACACGCCAGGAGCGACCAGCACCAGATCACCGGGCCGAGCCAAGGACACCGCATCCGAGATCGTCGGGGCATCGGCAGGCACGCGGATCGTCACATGCGCACCGGTCGGTCGACGGCCTTTGCTTGATCCGTCATCCCCACCGCCGCCGCAGCCGACCACCAGTGCCAGCGTGCCCAGTACCGCCGCCACCACGCGAAAAGCTAATCGAGGCATGATCGCAGTCTGGCAGAACGCCCAATTCCACGCCCTAATAGGCGAGATCGACCCGCGCACACGATGCGGATATGGCACTCTGCACCCCATGCATCGAGCTGATCACCGTCCGTCGCGCCGCGCGTTCCTCGATGTCTCCGGCACCATGGTGGCCGCCGGCCTGACCGCCGGGTGCGCATCGGACTCCGCCCCGCCGGGCCGGCACGCCCCCACCGCACCGGCCACGCCGACGCCAGTGGTGGCGACGGGCCGGCATCAGGCAGGCATCACGCTCCCTCAGCCGGCCCAGCCCAACCTGCTGGCCGTGGTGGCCGACCTCGGTGCCACCGTGGCTCCCGGCCCGTTACTGGCCGACCTGGGCCGGGCCATCCGCACACTCGTCGCGGGGAACGATCCGCGGCTGCTGGGCCTGCCACCGGGCGACCTCACCGTGACCGTCGGCGTGGGCCCCCGACTGGTCCGCACGGCCGGTGCCTCGCTGCCCGGAGCGGCCGACCTCCCGCGATTCTCCCGCGAGCGGATCGCCCCGCGGGCACGCGGCGGTGACCTGCTGATGCAGATCTGCGCCGGCGACGCGCTGCTCCTGCCGGTCGTCGCCGCCGCGCTGGTGGACCAGGCCGGTGACCGCATCCACGAACGCTGGCGGCAGTCCGCACGCCGCGGTACGAACGTGCCCGTCGGCAACGGCCTCACCGCGCCACGGAACCCGCTCGGTTTCATCGACGGCATCGTGGGTCCGCACACGACCGCCGAACAACAACGCGACCTGTGGCTGGCCGGGCCCCCTGCGGTCGCCGGCGGCACCCTTGCCGTACTGCGGCGCATGGAACTCGACCTGCCCCGGTTCGCCGCCCTGTCCGTAGCCGAGCAGGAAGCGGTCTTCGGGCGGCGCCGGGCCGGCGGCGCCCCCCTCTCCGGCGGCACCGTCGCCTCGGACCCGCAACTCGGCGCCAAGACACCGGACGGACGCTATCTCGTCCCCGCAGACGCCCACGTACGCAGGGCGAACCCCTCCGTGGTCGGTGCCGGCCTCATGCTCCGCCGCTCCTACAGCACCGACGAGCCCGCCCCCGGCCTGCTCTTCATCAGCTTCCAGAACGACCTGCGGACCTTCACCGCCACCCTCACCCACATGGACACCTCCGACGCACTGCTGCAATTCACCACCACAACCGCGAGCGCGACCTTCCTGATCCTCCCTGGCTTCGACCGGCAACGCCCACTCGGTTCCCAGCTGTTCGCCTGACCCCGTCATCTTTCTCGCGGTCCTGCAAGAGGGCCGCCGGTCTCCGGGTCCGGTTCGACTGTTGCCCCCGTCGATGGGATGACCTGGGGGCACCGGGCCCGAGGGGTGCCGTCGGAGACGCTGATCAGAGGCCCGACCACTGCCCGGCCGGGCGCCATGCCCGGCCGCATTCGGGCGGCAGGTCTGCCATGACGTGGATGGGTCTTGCAGGGCATCCGCTCATGCGGACGATGACTCAGAGCCAGCCCCGCCGCTTGAAGATGACGTACAGACTGATGCACACCACTCCCATCAGCGCGATGGCGAAGGGGTAGCCGAACACCCAGTGCAACTCCGGCATGTGGTCGAAGTTCATGCCGTAGATCGTTCCCACCAGGGTGGGTGCGAAGAGGATGGCCGCCCACGCCGAGATCTTCTTGATCTCTTCGTTCTGTTCGAACCCGGCCTCCGCCAGGGCCCGCATCTCCGCGTTCTGCTGCTGTCCCACGAGGGTCGCGTTGACCGTGAGGATGTCGGCGAGCGCCTGGCGGAAGCTGTCCACCCGCTCGCTGGTGTGGGTGACGTGGTCGGCGACGTCCCGGAGGTAACGCTGCAGTTCCTCGTCGGTGCCGTACTTCGCGAATCCCGCCATCAGGCCGTTGAGCATGCCCACCAGGGGGCGGGTGGCCCGCTGGAACTCGACCATCTCGCGGGCCAGTTCGTAGATCCGGCGGGACACTTCCGGCTTGCCGAGGAAGACTTCGGTCTCGATCTCGTCGAGGTCGTTCTGCACCCCCGCGACCACCGGGACGTACCCGTCGACCACCGCGTCGAGGATCGCGTACAGCACCGCCTCCGGGCCCAGGCTCAGCAGTTCGGGCGTCTCCTCCATCCGGCGGCGCACCCCGGAGAGGTCCGGCGCCGCGCCGTGCCGCACCGTGATGACGAAGTCCGCGCCCACGAACACATGCAGCTCACCGAAGTCGATGTCCTCGGGGTCGTCCAGGTAGCGGGCGGCGCGCAGCACCACGAAGAGCGTGTCGCCGTACCGCTCCAGCTTCGGACGCTGATGGGCCTCCAGGGCGTCCTCGACCGCCAGCGGGTGGAGATCGAATTCCTCGGCGAGCGACAGCAGCTCGGACTCCGTCGGCCGGTGCAGTCCGATCCACGCCATGCCGTCCTGCTGCTCGCGCAGCTCGCGGAACGTTTCGGCGAGGGACGCCGGAGTGCTGACGCGCCGGCCGTCCCGGTACAGCGCGGCGTGCACCACGCTGCTCTCCCCGTTGCCCATGCCCTCGGTGCCGGTCCGAGCCGGCGCGGGCGCGGGTGCGGACGGGGGCCCGTCCGCGGGCCGGGCCGAGGAGGGACGCAGCCAGGAGTGCTTCCGCCCGGGAAGCAGGGGGCGAGGGCGGCGCTCGGACATGGGGGTCCCTTCGGTGGGGAACGGCAGGGTCGGCATCGGGTCGCACCGCGCGCACCGTTCCCGGCTCTCCGCTAGCGCCGGGACAGGCAGCGCAGGGACGGGCCGGTGCTCCACGGCGTACGACTGGGGGGTTCGCTGCGCATCACAGCCCCACCTCCTGCCTCGCTCGCATGTCACTGAGCCACCAGGCAGGATATACGGCGCGAAAGCCGCGGGCGAACCTCGCACGGGTGAGGGGGAGCGGGCCGGAGGCGCGGCTGCCGCCGGGCCCGTCGTCGGGACCGGCAGCACAATGGAGGTACGCGGCAGGCGGGCGGGCGCTGCCGTCCCCGGGGCCCGTCCCGAAGACGGGACGGCCCGTCCGGGACGGTCGGGAAGCCGGGCGGGACGCCGTGACGCCCTGGCCCCGTACCTGGGGTATCGGCTCCCGTGCAGGAGGCCCCGGACGCGGGTGCAGGCCCGGTTCGAGGGGCCCGCGCTGGACACGGCAGCCCGCGCCAGGCCCGCGCGGCACACAGTAAGGAGCCCTCCGGGAGGCAGGCCGGAGACCACGGAGCCCTCCGGGAGATCCCGTCCGGAAGACGAGGACATCCATGGCCTACATCGTGGTGAGCGCGCTGAGTCACGCGGGGCTGCTGCGCGACAGCAATGAGGACAGCCTGGTCGTCGGGCCCTGGACGCTGTGCAGCACCGTCACCGAGAGCCCGCAGACCCTGCTCTTCCCGCTGGGAAACCCGCTGGTCGTGGCGGTCGCCGACGGACTCGGCGGGCATCCGGCGGGCGAGGTCGCCAGCGCCATGGTGGTGCGCAGGCTGTCCCGGGTCGGTCCGGCGCTGGACAGCGAGGAGACCGTCCGGGACGCCCTGGAGGACTGCAACCGGGCGGTGTACGCGGCCGCCGACGGTGACCCCGACCTGATCATGATGGGCACCACCGTGGCGGGCCTGGTGCTGACCCGGGACCGGGCCGTCGTCTTCAACATCGGCGACAGCCGGGTGTACGGGGTCGGTGCGGAGGAGGTACGGGAGCTGACCCTCGACGACAACCCTCCTCTGGCACCCGGCGAGCGCAGCTCGACCGTGGTCACCCAGACCCTCGGCGGCACGCCCGACTTCAGCCCCGTCGACCCGCATGTGTCCGGCACACCGCTGTCCACCGGCGACCGCTGGCTCATCTGCTCGGACGGGCTGACCGATCCGGTGCCGGACGAGGAGCTCGGCGGGATCCTCCGGGTGCACGCGGACGGCAGAGCCGCCTACGAACTCTGGAAGGCAGCCATGGACGCCGGCGGACCGGACAACGTCACGCTCGCCCTCGTCCGCATCGGCGAGTAGCGCCGCGGCACACTGCCTCCCGCCTGCCGGGTGAGTCGCCGCACGCTGCCTCCCGTCTGCCGGGTGAGTCGCCGCATGCTGCGCCCCGCCCAGCGCGTCCACCTCCGGCAGGCGGCTTCCGATGCAGGCGGGCATCACCTCGCCCAAGCGGACCGGAGCTGACCGCATGGCCGCCTAGCGTGGAGCCATGCCGACCGACGCCGCACCCTCCGCCGCCGCCACAGCACCCGTACTCGGCCCCCGCGCGCTCAACCGTGCCCTGCTGGACCGGCAGCTGCTGCTGCGCCGGGCGGAGCTGTCCGCGGAGGAGGCGGTGGAACACCTCGCGGGTGTGCACGCGCAGGTGCCCAAGGTGCCGTACTACGCCCTGTGGGCCCGGCTGGCCGGGTTCCGCCCGGAGGCGCTGTCGGAGCTCCTGGCCGGCCGACGCACCGTCCGGATCTCGCTCCAGCGGTCCACCCTGCACCTGGTCACCGCCCGCGACTGCCTCGCCTTCCGGCCCGTTCTCCAGGAGATGCAGGACCGCCGCTACCGGGGCACCTTCGGCAAGCGGATGGCGGGCGTGGACCTGACGCGGCTCGCGGAGGCCGCCCGGGCCCTGGTCGAGGAACGGCCGCTGACCTTCGGCGAGCTGGGCACCGCGCTGGCCGAGCTCTGGCCCGAGCGGGAACCCCTGGCGCTGTCGATGGCCGCCCGCACCGCCCTGCCCCTGGTGCAGGTGCCGCCGCGGGGGCTGTGGGGCCGCGGCGGGCTCGCCCGGCACACCACGGTGCGGCAGTGGCTGGGGGAGGAGCCCGGAGAGCCGACGGCGCAGGGGGTGGAGGCGCTGGTGCTGCGGTGTCTGACGGCGTTCGGCCCGGCTTCGGTGCGGGACGTGCAGGTCTGGTCCGGGCTCACCCGGCTCCGGGGGGTCGTCGACGGGCTGCGGCCGCGGCTGCGGACCTTCCGGGACGAGCACGGCGTGGAACTCTTCGACGTGCAGGACGGCGCGCTGCCGGATCCCGGGACCCCGGCACCGGTCCGCTTCCTCCCGGAGTACGACAACCTCTTCCTCTCGCACCACGACCGCACCCGGGTGATCGCGGACGCCTACCGGAAGCGGATCTGGCAGGGCAACCAGGCCTTCAGCCCGGTCCTCGTGGACGGATTCATCCGCGCCGTCTGGCGGATCGACCGGAACGGCGACACCGCGGCCCTGGCCGTCGAGCCGTTCGAGCCGCTGTCCCGGGCCGAGCGGGAGGCCATCGGGGCGGAGGGCTCCCGGCTGCTGGACTTCGCCGCCCCCGACGCCTCCCACGACATCCGGCTCGCCCCGCATTGAGGGTCCCGTCCACGGCGGCCTCGTCCACCGCGGTCCCGTCTACCGCGGCCTCGTCCACCGCGGTCCCGTGCGCCACAGTCCCGTCCACCGCGTCCTGTCCACCACGGTCCCGTCCCCGATCAGACGCTGCCCTGCCCCTGCCGCCGCCCCGGCCCCCGGCCAGGGCGGCCTACGGCACAGCCCCGACCGGCTACGGCAGCAGCCCCGCCCGGCGGGCCGTGACGACTGCCTCCAGCCGGGTGCGGGCGCCCAACTTGCGCATCGCCGACCGCAGATAGCCCTTCACCGTCTCCGGGCGCAGCCCCAGCCGCTCCGCCGCCCCCGCGTTGGTCGCCCCGGAGGCCACGCAGGCCAGGACGTCGAGCTCGCGCGGCGCCAGCCGGATCCCGGGCGCGGGGCCGTCCGCGTCGCACGGGGCGCCGCCGGCCGCCGTGGCCAGTCGGCCGCAGGCGCTGAGGATCTCCTCCCGCAGCGCCGGGTCGGCCACCCGCGCCGCCAGGGCCCGCAGGTCGCCGTGGGCCGCGCGGACCTCCTCCCAGGCGACGGGACCGGGATCCGCGCCGGCCGGCGCCCGGCGCGGGTCGGCCGGGCGGGGGTGGACGGCCAGCAGCCGCTGCGCCTCGTCCCGTTCGGCCAGGGCGCGTTCCAGGCCCCGGGCGGCCTCCATGGCCGTCGCGATGGTCCGGTCGCCGAGCGGCATCCGCTCGCGGAGCGCGCCGTACAGCACCCCGCGCACCCGATGGCGCACCACCACGGGCACCGCGAGCACCGCCCGCAGGCCCTCCTCCGCCACCGCCGCGTCGTACTCATGGCTGATCGTCCGGGACGAGGGGTAGTCGGCGACGGCCGTGGGCCGGGTCAGGGCGAGCGTCTTCCCGCCGATGCCGTTGCCGGTGGCGACGCTCAGCCCGCGCAGCGCATCCGTCTCCGTCCCGTTCAGCTGGCGGATCCGCAGCCGCCCGCGATCCTCCAGGAGGCCGCCGAACACCACCGGCAGGCCACTGGAGCAGCGCAGCCTGAGCAGCGCTGCTCGTACGTCGACTGCTTCGCCCGTCTGCACCACGGCCAACCCCTTCACCCCCGTCCGGGGGTAGTGAGACCCAGGTCACTGAATACACGATGCTAGTCATTCGGCCGGCAATGAGGAGGGCACATGGCGGCAACCAGTGCGACGGAGGAGTTCCGGAGGGCGCGGGACTTCCTGTTGCGGCACCGGGAGGACTACGGAACGGCGTATGCGGGGTTCCGCTGGCCCCGGCCGGAGCGGTTCAACTGGGCGCTGGACTGGTTCGACCGGATCGCGGAGAACAACGACCGTCCCGCGCTGCACATCGTCGAGGAGGACGGCTCGGAATCCCGTCTCTCCTTTGCGGCGCTGGCAGCCCGGTCGAACCGGGTGGCGAACTGGCTGCGCGGGCTGGGCGTCCGGGCCGGCGACCGGATCGTCGTCATGCTCGGCAACCAGACCGAACTGTGGGAGACCGCGCTCGCCGCGATGAAGCTGCGGGCCGTGGTCATCCCGGCGACCCCGCTGCTCGGCCCGGCGGACCTGCGGGACCGGATCGACCGCGGCCGGGCCGCGCACGTGGTGGTCCGAGCCGAGGACACCGCCAAGTTCGACGAGGTGCCGGGCGACTACACCCGGATCCGGGTCGGCGCCGGTGCCCCCGGCTGGGCCGACTACGACGAGGCGTCCACCGCGTCCGAGGTGTTCGAGCCGGACGGGCCGACCCTCGCCGACGACACTTTGATGCTCTACTTCACCTCCGGCACCACCGCCCGGCCCAAGCTGGTCGAACACACCCACACCTCCTACCCCGTGGGCCATCTCGCGACGATGTACTGGATCGGGCTGCGACCCGGCGACGTGCACCTCAACATCTCCTCGCCGGGCTGGGCGAAGCACGCCTGGAGCAACCTCTTCGCCCCCTGGAACGCCGAGGCGACCGTCTTCCTCCACAACTACACGCGGTTCGACGCCGCCCGGCTGATGGCCGAGATGGACCGGGCCGGCGTCACCAGCTTCTGCGCCCCGCCCACCGTGTGGCGGATGCTCATCCAGGCCGATCTGGGGCTGTTGCGCACCCCGCCGCGGGAGGTTGTCGCCGCCGGTGAGCCGCTCAACCCCGAGGTGATCGAACGGGTCCGTGCGGCATGGGGCGTCACCATCCGGGACGGCTTCGGCCAGACCGAGACCGCCGTGCAGGTGGCCAACACCCCCGGCCAGCCGCTGAAGACCGGCTCCATGGGCCGGCCCACCCCGGGCTTCACCGTGGCGCTGCTGGACCCGGTCACCGGCGAGCCCGGCAGCGAGGGCGAAATCTGTCTCGACCTCTCCGCCCGGCCCGTCGGGCTGATGACCGGCTACCACGGCGACCCGGAGCGCACCGCCGAGGCGATGGCGGCCGGTTACTACCGCACCGGCGACATCGGCTCCCGCGACGAGGACGGCCACATCACCTATGTGGGCCGGAGCGACGACGTCTTCAAGGCCAGCGACTACAAGATCTCCCCCTTCGAGCTGGAGAGCGCCCTGCTGGAGCACGAGGCCGTCGCCGAGGCCGCGGTCGTCCCGGCGCCCGACCCGCTGCGCGCCGCCGTCCCCAAGGCGTACATCGTGCTCGCCGAGGGGTGGAAGCCCGGCCCGGAGACCGCCCGGGCCCTCTTCGCGCACTCCCGGGCGGCCCTGGCGCCGTACAAGCGGATCCGCCGGATCGAGTTCGCCGACCTCCCCAAGACTGTCTCCGGCAAGATCCGCCGCATCGAGCTGCGGGAACGTACGGCCGGGGGCGGCACCACCGAGTACACCGAAGAGGACACCGCATGACCGAACTCTCCTACACCAGCGGCACCGGCACCGGACCGCTCCTCGGCGACACCATCGGCGTGAACCTGGACCGCGCCGTCGCCGCCCACCCCGACCGCGAGGCGCTCGCCGACGTCGCCTCGGGACGGCGGTGGACCTACGCCGAGTTCGGCCGGGACGTCGACGAGGTGGCGCTCGGTCTGCTCGCGAAGGGCGTCGCCAAGGGCGACCGGGTCGGCATCTGGGCCGTCAACTGCCCCGAGTGGGTGCTGGTGCAGTACGCGACGGCCCGCATCGGCGCCGTCATGGTCAACATCAACCCCGCCTACCGGGTGCACGAGCTGGCGTACGTACTGAACCAGGCCGGTGTCGACGTCCTGGTCTCCTCCGTCGCGTACAAGCACAGCGACTACCGCGCCATGGTCGAGGAGGTGCGCGGCGACTGCCCGGCCCTCCGGGACGTCGTCTTCATCGGCACCCCGTCCTGGGACGAACTGCTCGCCGCGGGCCGGGAGGTGCCGCGGGAGCGACTGGCCGCCCGCGCCGCGGAGCTGAGCTGCGACGACCCGGTCAACATCCAGTACACCTCGGGTACCACCGGCTTCCCGAAGGGCGCCACGCTCTCCCACCACAACATCCTCAACAACGGCTACTGGGTGGGGGAGACGGTCGGCTACACCGAACAGGACCGGATCTGTCTGCCCGTCCCCTTCTACCACTGCTTCGGCATGGTCATGGGCAACCTCGCGGCCACCAGTCACGCCGCATGCATCGTCATCCCGGCCCCCGTCTTCGACCCGGAGGCCACGCTCCGCGCCGTCGAGCGTGAACGCTGCACCTCGCTCTACGGCGTGCCGACGATGTTCATCGCCGAACTCGGGCTGCCCGGCTTCGCGTCCTACGACCTGTCCTCGCTGCGCACCGGGATCATGGCCGGATCGCCGTGCCCGGTCGAGGTGATGAAGCGGGTGGTCGCCGAGATGCACATGGCGGAGGTGTCCATCTGCTACGGCATGACCGAGACCTCCCCGGTGTCCACCCAGACCCGGCGCGAGGACGATCTGGAGCGGCGCACCGGAACGGTCGGCCGGGTGCTGCCGCACATCGAGGTCAAGGTGATCGACCCGTCGACCGGGGTGACCGTGCCGCGTGGCACACCGGGGGAGCTGTGCACCCGCGGCTACTCGGTGATGCTGGGCTACTGGGAGGAGCCGGAGCGCACGGCCGAGGTGATCGACGCGGGCCGCTGGATGCACACCGGCGACCTCGCGGTGATGCGCGAGGACGGTTACCTCACGATCGTCGGCCGGATCAAGGACATGATCATCCGGGGTGGGGAGAACGTCTACCCGCGGGAGATCGAGGAGTTCCTGCACGGCCATCCGAAGATCGCCGATGTGCAGGTGGTGGGGGTGCCGGACGAGAAGTACGGCGAGGAGATCCTGGCCTGTGTCGTGCTCCGGGACGCCGCCCGGCCGCTGACGCTCGACGAACTCGCCGACTACTGCCGGGGGCGGCTCGCCCACTACAAGGTGCCGCGCCATCTCCAGCTGCTCGACACCTTCCCGATGACGGTCAGCGGCAAGGTGCGCAAGATCGAGCTGCGGGAGCGGTTCGCGGAGCGGCCGACGGGCGCGTAGCGGCGGCCTCAGGGGGCCTTGCACCATGAGCGATGTCCGGCGGGCCCGCCGAGGGGCCGCCGGACACCGGCCGCGGCGCCGAGGAGCATGGACGCGGCCTACTGCGCTCCCATGCGGATCAGGTCGTCCGCCGCGTCGTTGACCGGCTGCGGGGTGCCCGTGAGATCCATGACGAAGAGCGGGATGTGCAGGTCGTCGGCGCGGGCGCGGGCCTCGCGGCGGTAGCCGGCGAGGGAGAAGAAGACGCTCTCGGCCGAGTCGGTGAGACCGTTCAGCCACAGGCACTCGACATCGCGGAGCGTGGACGGCCGGGTCGTGGGATCGACCTGCGCGACCACGCCCCTGCCGCGTACGGAGACCCCGGACGTCGGCCGGTCGTCGGCCTCCAGCACCTCCCGGAAGCCCAGCCATTTCAGGTACTCGGCCGCGGCGGTCACGGCGTCCCGGCTGGTGCGGATCGTCACCGGCCGGAACGCGGGCCGCAGTACGGCCGAGGACGGCGGCTGGGTCCGCGCCGGTGACCCGGACCCGGGGTGCCGGGCGCCCGCGGCGGAGCTCCGCGGCCCGGTGTCGGACGGCTCCGGTGGCGGCGCCACCGGCAGCCGCAGCACACAGCCGCAGGGGCACCCCAGTTCGGGGTGCGGCCACTGGTCCTCCCGGCCGCAGGACGGACAGCGGGCCGTCACCCAGGACTCCTCCCAGGTGTGGTGCTCCATCGGTTCCGCCGGGGCCTCCGTCTGCAGGGTGAGGGTCACCGGGGTGCCGCAGGGACAGGGGAAGGCGGGCGGGGTGAACGAGTGCTCGCGGCGGCACGCGGGGCAGCGCACCGGCACGCTCTCTGCCATGTTCGGCTCCAGCACAGATCCGTAGGAGGGATGTTCGCTCCATCGTCCATCAAAGCGTGCCGGGTTGGGAGGGAGTCGGCGGATTTGTTCGCGGCCGGGACGTCCCGTGGCCGGCGTCCGGATCGGCACCCCGCGGGCGGGGCGCTCCGGGTGCCCGGCCGGGGATACGTCCGACCGCACGTTCCGCCCACCGGTACGTCCCGCCAACCGGTGGAAGCGCCGCCGCATCTTCCGTCCCCCCGGTGGGCGTGCCCGACCTCCCGTTCCGCCCACCGGCCCCTCCCGGCCGGCGACCGTATGCCCCGTCAGCTGTCGCGCAGCCGCTGCACCGCCGCCTCGACCCGCTTGCCGTAGTCCGGGTCGGCGGCGCGGAAGTGGGCCAGGTTCCGCTCGATCACGTCCTCCCGGGTGACCTGGGACAGCCCGCCCGCGATGGTGGCCACCAGGCGCTCCCGCTCCTCCTCCGACATGAGCCGGTACAGCTCACCGGCCTGGAAGAAGTCGTCGTCCTTGCTGTGCGACGGCGCCGCGTGGGTCCCGGTGTGCCCGGACACCGGGAGCGGGGCGGACAGCGCCCGACCGGTCTCCACCGGCCCGCCGTACGAGTTCGGCTCGTAGTTCTTCGCGAAGCGGCCGCCGGCGTCGACCGCCATCAGCCCGTCCCGGCCGTAGTTGTGGGCCGTGGTGGCCCGGGGCGCGTTGACGGCCAGCTGGGTGTGGTTGACGCCGAGCCGGTAGCGGTGCGCGTCCGCGTAGGCGAACAGCCGGCCCTGGAGCATCTTGTCCGGCGAGGGCCCGATGCCCGGCACGAAGTTGTTGGGGGAGAAGGCGGCCTGCTCGACCTCGGCGAAGACGTTCTCCGGATTGCGGTTCAGCACCAGCCGGCCCACCTTCCGCAGCGGGACGTCGGCGTGCGGCCACACTTTGGTGAGGTCGAACGGGTTGAAGCGGTAGTCCGCGGCCTCGGCGGCCGGCATGACCTGCACGTACAGCGTCCAGGACGGGTGCATGCCGCGCTCGATGGCCTGGAGCAGATCGCGCTGGTGGGAGTCGGCGTCCCGGCCCACCTGCTCGGCCGCCTGCTCGTTGGAGAGGCAGCGGATGCCCTGGTCGGTCCTGAAGTGGTACTTGACGAAGAACGCCTCGCCCTCGGCGTTCGTCCACTGGTAGGTGTGCGAGCCGTAGCCGTTCATGTGGCGGTACGAGGCCGGGATGCCGCGGTCGCCCATCAGCCAGGTGACCTGGTGGGTGGCCTCGGGGGAGTGCGCCCAGAAGTCCCAGACGTTGTCCGGCTCCTGGCTGCCGGTGAACGGGTCGCGCTTCTGCGAGTGGATGAAGTCCGGGAACTTCAGCGGGTCCTTGATGAAGAAGACCGGGGTGTTGTTGCCGACGAGGTCGTAGTTGCCCTCCTCGGTGTAGAACTTCAGCGCGAAGCCGCGCGGGTCCCGTACCGCGTCCGCCCCGCCGAGGCTGTCGGCGACGGTGGAGAAGCGGGCGAACACCTCGGTGCGCTTGCCGACCTCGCTCAGGAAGCCGGCCCGGGTGAAGCCGGTGACGTCGTCGGTCACCTCGAAGTGGCCGTGGGCACCGGACCCCCGGGCGTGGACGACGCGCTCCGGTATCCGCTCGCGGTTGAAGCGGGCGAGCTTCTCCAGCAGGTGCTGGTCCTGGAGGAGGAGCGGACCGCCTGCGCCGGCGGTGGCGGAGTTCTGGTTGTCGGCGACGGGGGCGCCGGATTCCGTCGTCAGCGTGGGCTTCGGCATGGTGACCTTCCGTCCGGGAGCGCGGAATTCGACTTCCGCGTCTGGAGCGTAGGGAGCCCTTCGAGCGAACGTCAACAGTTTGTTGAAAGGTGGCGGTGTGGCGCCTGCATGCGGGGTGGGGGTACTCCCCGTCCAGCGCGCCAAACGCGGAACCGACCCGGGCGAGCGGCGCACCCGCCTCGCCGACCGGCTCTGCCGTGAGGGGCGGCTCCAGTCCGAGCTGCGCATCGAGGGCACCCCGGGCGTACTCGCCATCAGCGCCGACCTGCGCACCACCAGGCTGCGCACCTCCATCGAGATCCCGGCACCCACCCAGGGATACCCCCTGACCTGGGCGAAGCGGCTCATCCAGCGCCTCGCGGACGCGCCCGCCGACGTCCACGTCGAAACCCTCGTCGAGGGGGAGGCGAGCGGTCCCCGGGGCACGCTGGAACGGCTGCGCCCGGAGCCGGCGGACATGCTCCCGAAGAACGGCGCCTCGATCGCCGGCTTCCGGCTCTCCCCTTTCAAGGGCATGGGGAGCGGCCGGGGGAACGCCGAATCCGGCTTCATCCGCAGCGTCGACGACGCCGTGCACCGCTTCTACGCCACCGTGGTGGTCCACCTGGGCCAGCCGGCACCGCGCCGGGCTCCGTCCGGGCAACGGGCGGCGGTGCCGGTGTGAGGGGGCGGTACGAGAGTCGGTGTCCGTTTCGCCCATGCCGGAGGGGTAAGCGAGCTGGCGGCGCCGCCGGGCGGCTACGGCCGCCGCTGGGTGAACAAGCCCAGCGACGACGAGCAACGACCAACGACGACCACTAGCAACCGCTCAGCCGCAGCTCCGTTGGGGCGTGCACTCCTCTGTTCAGGGCTGAAAAACGGGCCCGCCAGACCAGGGGAAGTAGGTGTTGTGAACAGGCCCCCCTGCCTGCGGTTTCTCCGCAACCAGGCGACACGTCTGCTCATCAACGTCCTCACACACAAAGGTTGATCATTGCTCGGTGAGGGCCCCGGTCCGCTGCCCGCGACCCCGCGGGCAGGGGACCGGGGCTGTGCGCACCATGGCTCACACCATCAGCGGTACCGCATGAATCTCGTCCGGCGTGTCAGCGCCCCCGCGCTCGTGCGCGCGGCGGACCGCCTCGGGCGAGGGGCCCTCGCTGAGGCAGTAGACTGTGCCGGAATCGGGATCCGCCCAGGCGTGTTCGAAGTGGACTCCTTCTTCCCGCTCGCCCGCGGCAGCGGCCTCGTGGCCCTGTTGCAGCTGTTCGGCCGTGATGCCCTGCATTCCGTGGTGGATATCCATGAACCGTGTCACGGGCCTCGCACCTCCTTCCGCTTCCCGGAGCGCTCCGACCTGCTCTCCTCCTCCTTCCATACTGCGCCCGTACGGCACGACCAGCACGGCGAGCGTGATTCGGAACCGAGCCCGGTGAGCGTGTCCAGCACACAAAGGGCCCCATCGCGCCGAGGCCCTCACCGTGTACGAGATCTGTCATAGGGTTACGAGGGCTGATGCCCGTTTTTTCGCCCTTTCGGGAGGGGTGAGCGGGCTGGTCCGCGACGTCGCCGGGCGGCTACGGCCGCGGCTGGGTGAACAAGCCCCGCTCGGTCTCGGCCAGGATCCCGCGCTCGGTCAGCCGCTTGGGTTTCAGGCGGGTGTTGTTGTTGATGTTGTTGGGCGCGATCTCCAGGTCCATCGCCTCGCGCACCTGGCGTGCCCGCAGCGGGGCGTCGGCCTCGGTGAACACCGCCATGATCTGCCGGTAGGCCGGATGGCCGGCCAGCTTCGGGGCCGGTGGCACTGAAGCAGTACATCACCGCGCGCGGCGGCAGATCGTGCGGAAGCAGGTCCCACCGGCAGCCGGTGCGGCCCTGGTGCAGGAGCGCGTTGACGATCTCCCGTATCTCGTACCGGCCCCGGTGGCCGCTGACCGAGCGGTGTGCGGCCTTCCACGCGGCGATCACCGGCTCGATCAGCACCCGCTGCCCGTCGGACAGGTCGGTCTTGCAAGGCTTGCGCTCGCTCACGATTCAGTCCAGCACGCCCCAGCCCGCCGACCGGCGGGGATGCCGCAGTCCCACACGTTCAGGTGCGGGCAAATCACCTATCGACTCGTATACCGCCCTCTGAGGGGGTGGCCGGGAATACCTCGCGGAGCCGAGCGCTCGTCGGTCGCGGCCGACGAGCGCTCGGCTCCTCACGAGTCGTCGCCCGCCGCGAGGATGTCCTGCTCCACGTGTTCCATCAGTTCGCCCAGGTCCCGCACCTCGTGGTCGAGTTCCGCGGCTCGGGGTGCGGCCTGCTGGACCATCGCCACCGTGGCCCTTGCCAGCGCGACGGCGTCCTCGGGGCGGTCGTCGCCGAGCAGCGACTCGATGGCGGACCCGAGGCCGGCCAGGGTCTCGTCGTCGGTGGGCGGGACCAGGTGGTGCTCCAGGCCCGGCGGGTACGGCGTCTGCTCCCGCACCTCGCGCACCGCCGTCACGACGGCCGGCCGCGCGCTGTACTGGTCGAGCAGTTCGACGAGCACGTAGAGGCGTGCCGCGAGCCGCGGCCGGCCGGGGTGCCGGTCCAGCCAGGCGAGCAGCGCGCGGGGGCCGTCGAGATGGTCGGTGAGCCGCGCCAGCGCCTCCGCGATCTTGTTCGGCAGGTCCCAGTGGAACGGCATGAGCCCCGCCACCTGCTGAGCCAGGGTCGCCTCACCCTGCGGGTCCAGCGTGCCGGCGATGAAGGCGTCGACCAGGGCGATGTCGAGCACGGTTTCATCCGGCCCGGACCGCTTCCGTGAGCCGTGGGACGAGGCGTCGCGACGCTTGCGGAACAACCGCGCGCCGACGCTCCTCAGCGGCTTGTCCCGCATGAATCCTCCCAGCTCCGGTGGTGCTGTCCTCGTCCGGCTCTCGTGCGGGCCGCTCGGCGTCGCCTCCGTCGCCCTGGGCACGAGTCACCCCGGCCCGGCGGTGGCCGCTCAGAGCTCACTCACACAGTGCCGCCCGCCGAGGGAGCGCGCGCGCCTGTTAGCCCATGCGGACCACCGCTCGCAGCGTGCGCGGAGCGCCACATGCTGCGGGCGGTCCGGTGCCGGAGCGGCCCTTGAAGGGCGTGGTGCTCCCCGCTCACGGCCATTGCGCTCCCGGGGGCGCCGGTGGCAGACGGATTTCGGCAGTGATGGTGCGGCCGGTCCGGTCGCCTTCGACATGAACGTGAGTGGCGAGTAAGGCAACGATGCCGAGTCCTCGGCCATGAAGGGAATCGCCGTCAGGGTGTTCGACCCGGGGGCTGCTGTCGGTTCCTCCCCTGTCGGTAACGGAGATCGCGAGGACGTGGGCGGAGCGGATGAGGGCGACGTGAAAGACGTCGCTCCGGCTCGCGGTGTGGATCAGTGCGTTGGTCGCCAGTTCGCTGACGATCAGTTCGGCGTTGTCGGACTTGGGGCAGTCGCCGAGGATATCGAGGGCCCAGCGGCGGGCACGGCGGACCTCTTCGGGAAAGCCCGGGCAAGTGAGGCCCCAGATTCGGACAGGGGGCGGGATGGCGAGAGAAGTGGCTTGCTGCACGGAGTCCCTCCCGAGTTGGCAACATCTCTAGAGATGTTCAGTGAAGAGCTTCATCTCTAGAGATGTCAAGGCTGAATGTGCGGATTTCAGGTGTAGGGGTGAACCGTCCGTACACGCGGGCGAAGCGAGAGCCCCTTAGGGTGTCTAGAGAAGAAAGGAGGGGCGCCTGATGGCCAATCGGGGTGCGGGCAGCCGGCCGAAGTATCAGCGGATCGCCGACGACCTGAAGCAGGCGATCCATGCGGGTCGCTACGGACCGGGCGATCGGCTCCCCGGTGAGAACGACCTAATGGCGACCTACGAGGTGGCCCGGATGACTGCACGGCAGGCTCTCGGGGTGCTGCAGAACGAGGGGCTCGCCGAAGCGCGCAAGGGCGCCGGGGTCTTCGTTCGGTCGTTCCGTCCGCTGCGGCGGCACGGTATTCAGCGCCTCGCTGAGGAGGCCTGGGGTAATGGGCGCTCGCTGTGGTCGGCCGACGACGATGGACGCACCGTCGCCGTCGACCGGGCCTCCGTCGACGAGCAGCCTGCGCCGGCTCGGGTCGCTGCGGTGCTCGGGCTGGAGGAGGGAGATGCCGTCTGCGTCAGGAGTCGGCGGTACGTCCTCGACGGCAAGCCGGTTCTTCTCGCGGTCTCGTACCTCCCGGCGGCCCTGGTCTCCGGCTCGGCGATCACTCGGCAGGACACCGGCCCGGGTGGCATCTATGCGCGTCTCGCCGACCTCGGTCACAAGCCGGTGCACTTCCGGGAGGAGATCCGCTCCCGGATGCCCTCCGCCGACGAGGCCGACGGCCTCGAACTGTCCATGGGTACACCGGTGTTCCTGATCTCCCGGACGGCTTTCACCGCTGACGGCCGAGCGGTGGAGGTCAACGAGATGGCCCTCGACTCGGCCTCGTACGTTCTCGAGTACGACTTCGACGGGTGATCCGTCCTCCCTCGGCGCGGGCCGAGGGGCGGCGGCGTGCGACTCTCCGCGCCGGTGTCGGGTCCCGTTTCCCTTGGCCGGGCGCGGCTTTTCGGGCGCCGCAGTGCGCGAGCGCCCAACCCTGGTGGTTTGCTTCCGGCTCCGTCCGGGTGTGTTGTCGGCCGGTCGTGCGCGGGTCACCGAAGCTCTGGCCTCCCTGCGTGGGGCGTTCGGGCGGATCAGTCGGCCCCGTGGTCCCGGCTGCCCGTGACTGCCGCGCCCTCAGGTGCTGTCCATGCCCCGGATCCCGTGCCCTTCTCCGCCCCTCAGTGATCACTTCTGATCAGCTGCGGCCAATTTAGTTCACCGTGCAACCATCGCATCCCGTTGCGAGTCCTCCACATGCAACACAGTTCCATCACCAATGGAGGGGGATCTCTCATGCGCAAGTTTCCCGTCATAGCCGCAGCCGTCGCCGCCGGCGCGATGGCCGTTCTCGCCGCCGTTCCGGCGCAGGCCGCGGAGTACAGCTCGGCGTTGAAGGTGCGTGGCGTCCAGTACGACGCGCCCGGCCGGGACTCCAACAGCTGCTCGTCCGGCAACACCGACGAGGAGTACCTGACGGTCAAGAACTACTCGTCCTCGGCGACCGTGAACCTCAAGGGGTACGTCGTGAAGGACGCCACCGGGAACCGCTTCACCTTCACCGCGAACCACTACCTGCAGCCCGGTGACTACGTGAAGCTCCGCGGCGGCCACGGCAGCGACTCCGACGCGCGGAACGTGGTCTACCGCGACAACTGCAACTTCCTGTGGAACAACGACCGCGACACGATCTACCTGTACAAGCCCTCGGGCAGCCGGGCGGACGTCCACTCCTACACCCGGAGCGGATCCGACCGCGACGGCAACGGCTACATCGGTTACCACTCCTGAGGGATCAATTCCTGGGCTCCCGGGCTTCTCTGGGGTCGTGAGCCCCTGAGCCCCTGAGCCCCTGAGCCCTGAGCCCCTGAGCCGTCCGTGCGGGGCCCCGCTTCCCACGTGGCGGCGGGGCCCCGCACCGCGAACCGGTGCCCGGGGTGCCGCCCGCAGGGCGGGGTAGACGGGCGGCAAGGGTGGACCGAGGGTTCCGGGCGGCGGCGCCTGGCGCGACAGGACAGGGTGTCGGCGCCGCCGCCCGGGACTGAGGGCGAGCCCGGTCAGGGCTCCGGTTCGAACTCCCGCACCGCGTCGATGTCCGGGCCGTGCGGGGTGTTCGCCTCGCGCTCGATGAGGATCTCCACCAGCACCGGACGGGAGGTCGCGACGGCTTCCCGGCGGGCCCATTCGATCGCCGGGCGGATGTCGGCCGGATCGGCGACGCGGCGGCCGGAGCAGCCGTACGCCTCCATGAGCCGGACGTTGTCCGTGCCGTACTCGTCGTAGTGGATGTCGACCTGGTAGTTCATCCCGTAGCCGATGGAGGCCTGCCGGATCAGCCCCAGGTACTCGTTGTTCAGCATGATCAGGACGTACGGCACCCGGTACTGCGCCGCGACCGCCAGCTCCTCGACCATGTACTGGAAGCCGTAGTCGCCGACGATGCCCACGACTTCGGCGTCCGGCCGGCCCATGCCGTCCAGCGCCTTGCGGACCCCGATCGCGGCCGGGATCTCCCAGCCGAGCGGACCGGCCTGGCCGCACACCTGGTAGTGGCGCGGCAGATGGGCCTTCTGATGCTGGCCGCCCCAGATCTGGTACAGGCCGATCGCGGTGACGAAGTAGGTGTGCTCGTCGAAGATCTCGTTGATCTCCCGGTAGATCCGCGGGGCCTTGACCGGGACCGAGTCGAAGTCCTCCTTGCGCACCAGCGTCCGTTTGAGCTCCTGGCACCGCGCCACCCAGGCCCGGACGTCCGCCCGCTCCCGGCGCCGTCGCGCGGCGTCCAGCAGGGCGCGCAGGAAGAGCCGCGCGTCGGAGACGATGCCCAGGTCCGGCTCGAACACCCGGCCCAGCTGGCGCGGTTCGATGTCCACCTGCACGAAGGTCCGGTCGCCGCGGTAGACGGAGAGGTCCGCGCCGGTGTGCCGGTCGCCGAACCGGGCCCCGACCGCCAGCACGAAGTCCGACTCCAGGAACGAGGCGTTGGCGTACCGCTGCGAGGTCTGGATGCCGGTGGTGCCCAGGTTCAGCTCGTGGTCGTCCTCGATGACGCCCTTGCCCATCAGCGTGACCTGGAACGGCACCCGCAGATACTCGACGAGTTCCCGCAGCTCCGCCGACGCCTCGGCCAGGATCACTCCGCCGCCCGCGAGGACCAGCGGACGCCGGGCCGCCAGCAGCAGGTCGAGGGCGGCCTCGACGCGCGGCGGGTGCGGCGGGACGGCCGGTACGGGCAGCGCGGTGTCGAGTGAGGCGTCGTAGGCGATCTCCTGCCGGGCGATGTCCACCGGGATGTCGATGAGCACCGGGCCCGGACGGCCCTCCCGGGCGATGCGGAACGCCTCCCGGAACGCCCAGGGGACCTGCGCCGCCTCCTTGATCTGCACGGCCCACTTGGTGACCGGACGGGCGATCTCCACGATGTCGACCGCCTGGAAGGCCTCCTGGTGCAGCTTGGGGGAGACCGCCTGACCGGTGACGCAGAGCAGCGGGATCGAGTCCGCCTGCGCGGTGTAGAGGCCGGTGACGAAGTTGGTGGCGCCCGGCCCCGAGGTGGCGAGGGCGACGCCCACCCGGCCGTTGGTCCGGGCCCAGCCGTCGGCCATGTGGGTCGCGCCCTCTTCGTGGCGGACGATCAGATGCTCGATCCCGCCGACCTGTTCCATCGCCTTGTACAGCGGCAGGATGGCGGCGCCGGGGCAGCCGAACGCGATGTCGACGCCCTCGTCCTGCATGATGTGGACCGCCGCCTCCATGGCCGGCATCCGTGCCGCCCCGGTGTACGGGGGCCGGGGCGCCGCGCCGTCGGCGGTGTGCTGCGCGATCGTCTCCGCGGTCATGGCGTCAGCCCCCGGCCCGCGGTCCGGACAGCCGCTCGACGCCCCGCAGCAGGGCGGAGTGGTCGAGCCCGCCGTCGCCCTGGGCGCGCAGCGAGGCGACCAGCCCGGCCACCAGCGAGCCGGCCGGCAGCGCCGCCCCGACGGCGCGCGCCGCGTCGGTGACGATGCCCATGTCCTTGTGATGCAGGTCGATCCGGAAGCCCGGAGTGAAGTCCCGGTCCAGGAAGTTGGCCCGTTTGCGGTCCAGCACGGTGGACCCGGCCAGGCCGCCGCCCAGCACGTCGAGCGCCGCCGGGAGGTCCACCCCCGACTTCTCCAGGAACACCACGGCCTCGGCGACGGCCTCGATGTTGACCGCCACGATCAGCTGGTTGGCGGCCTTGACGGTCTGTCCGGAGCCGTGCGGGCCGCACAGCACGATCGTCCGGCCGAGCGCTTCGAGGATCGGCCGCGCCCGGTCGAAGACGGCCCGCTCGCCGCCCACCATGATCGACAGCGCCGCTTCCACGGCTCCCGCCTCGCCGCCGGAGACGGGGGCGTCGAGGACGTCGATGCCCTGCGGCGCCGCGGCCGCGGCCAGGTCGACGGAGGTCTGCGGGGTGATCGAGGACATGTCGATCAGCAGGGCGCCGCGGCGGGCGTTCGCCAGGATGCCGTCCTCGCCGTAGGCGACCGCCTCGACCTGCGGGGACGCCGGGACCATCGTGATCACCACATCGGCGTCCCGGACGGCCTCGGCTACGGAAGCGGCGGACGTGCCGCCGTTCGCGACGAGCCGGTCCAGCTTCTCCTGCTCCAGGGTGAACCCGGTGACCGGGTAGCCGGCCTTGACCAGGTTCTCCGCCATCGGGGAACCCATGATGCCGAGGCCTATCCAGGCGATGCGCGGAAGGGCGTCGTTACGGGGAGCGGTGCCGGTGTCCGGCGGGAGCGCGGTGCGCGGGGAGTCCTGGGCCATGAGGGGTGCCTCTCTGGGAACGTGCGGGAGGTGCCGCTTCGGGGGCTTTCGGGGGCCTTCGGGGTGCGGGCGGCCGGGCTGCGGTCGGGGCAGGACCGGGAGAGCAGTGCCGAACGGGTGGGCAGGGCCGGGGAATGCAGGGGCGAACGGGACGGCAGTTTCGAACGGGCGGGCGGTGCCGAACGGTTGGGCAGTGCCGAACGGGTGGGAACGGGGTCCGGGCCGGGGGCAGCGGCCGGATCAGCGTCCGGCCGGCGCCGCGCGGCGGTCCGCCGGCAGCCAGGCGAACGCCTCCGGGCCCTCGCCCCGGTACTCGAGGCCGATCCAGCCGTTGTACCCCGCCGCACGGAGGGCGTTCAGCGCTCCGGCCAGGTCCAGCTCGCCGGTCCCGGGCGCGCCGCGGCCCGGGGTGTCGGCGATCTGCACGTGCCCGGTCCGTCCGGCGTGGCGGCGGATGACCTCGTACAGGTCCTCGCCGTTCCGGGACAGGTGGTAGAGGTCCATCAGGAACGCGGCGTTGCCGAGCCCGGTGGCGGCGTTCACCCGGTCCGCGAGCTCGACGGAGGCGTCGGCGGTCTGCAGGGGGTACCGCGGTGACTCGGCCCGGTTCAGCGTCTCGATCAGCAGCGTCGCGCCCACCCGGTCGGCGGCGCGGGCGGCCAGGGTCAGGTTCTCCAGCGCCAGGGCGTCCTGCACCTGCGGGTCCACGCCGTCGGTCCGGTTGCCGTACAGGGCGTTGAGCGCCCGGCAGCCGACGGATCCGGCGAAGTCGGCGGCGACATCGATGTTCGCGCGGAAGCGGTCGGACTCCTCGCCGGGGACCGACAGCGCGCCCCGGTCCGGCCCGGGCAGCCGGCCCGCGTAGAAGTTCAGGCCGACGAGCCGGGTGCCGGCCCGGTGCAGTGCCGCCCGCAGGGCGTCGAGCTCCGCCTGCTCCGGCGTGGGGGTGCCGGTCCACGGCCACCAGAGTTCGACCGCGGTGAACCCGGCCGCGGCGGCCGCCGCCGGCCGTTCCAGCAGCGGCAGCTCGGTGAAGAGGATCGAGAGGTTCACATCGAAGCGCCAGTCGCGCCAGTGGTGCCGGTCGTGCTGGTCGCGCCGGTCCGTGCCGCCGGTCTCCGGAAGAGCCATGACACCTGCCTCACTTCCGTCTCGGGTGACCGATTCCCATCATCGTAATTCCATAATGTGGAATCTAGTTTCTGCTTGATGGAAGCGTGCCCAGGGCTCACCGGGACTGTCAAGAGGCGCGGCCGGGTTCCCCGCCGCCCGTGCCCGACCGCCCGTGTCGACCGCCCGTGCTCGACCGTCCGCACCCGGCCGGAGGTGTCCCGGCGGCGGGCGGCCGACCGGCGCGGCAGGCCCGGTGTCACGGTCCGGGCACGTCCCCGTCCGGAGATGTCGCGGCCCGGGGGCGGCGCAGTAGGTTGAGGGGCGTGAGACTCAGGGTTGAATTCACCACCGAGCCGTTCGACCTCGACGAGGCGCCGCCCCATGCGGTGGTCGCGCGGGAGGTCGTCCAGTCCGCCGAGCTGGACGCCGTCGACGTCGGCCCGTTCGGCAACACCGCCGAGGGGGCGTCCGGGGCGGTGCTGAGCGCGGTCGACACCCTGCTGCGCAAGTCCCTGGAGGCGGGTGCCACCCGGGTCTCCCTGCAGGTGAACGTGGTCGGGGAGGGTGACGCGTGACCGAGGCCGCGGACCACCCCTTCATCGCTGCGGTCAAGCCGCTGGTCGACGCCATGGGCGGCGAGATGGTGGAGCCCGAGCGCGCCCGGGGGGACGACGTCGTCCTCGCCTGGGAGGGCCGGGACGTCCTGGCCGTGCGGCTGCCCCACCTGTCCGACTCGCTCGACCACATCCTGGCGGATCTGGAGCGGCGCCACGGGGTGCCGCTGGCCCAGCTCGACCGCAAGACGAAGCAGTCGGTGGTCCGGGTGCTGGAGGCGCGCGGCGCGTTCTCCGTGCGGCACGGCGTGGAGACGGTGGCCGGTGCCCTCGGGGTCAGCCGGTTCACGGTCTATAACTACTTGAACCGTGAGAACGCGGCGAAGGGCGACGGCTGAGCGGCCAAGAGCGGCGGCTGAGCGGCCAAGGGTGACGGCTGAACGGGCCCCGGGTGTGCGGGGTGACGGGCCCCGGGGCTGCGGGGGCCGTGCCGCACGCCCCGGCCGCGCGGCACTGCGCCGCGCGTAACACACCGTTCACAAGATAGCTTCAACAAAGTGTTGACGTGATGTTGCGGGAAGGCGTTAGCTAGGCGAAGCCCGTCCGGCACCAGCCGCGGGCGGAGCCCGTCCAGCCCAGGCCACGGAGGCACCCGTGACGTCGACTTCGCCACCGGGTCTCGCCCGGTTCAACACCGCGGAGGCCGGTGCCGCCCGCGCCGCCCTGCACGAGGTGTGCGCCAGTACGGCGTGGGGGAGCCGGGTTCTCGACGGCCGCCCGTACGCCGGCGTCGACGCCCTGCTCGCCGCGAGCGACGCCGCCATGGCCGGGCTCACCGCGGAGGATCTAGCCGAAGCCATGGCCGGACATCCGCCGATCGGGCGACCGAAGCCCGGCGACCCCGCCTCCGCCCGCGAGCAGAGCGGGATGTCCGGCGCGTCCGACCGGCTCAAGGCCGAGATGCTCGAACTCAACCTGGCCTACCAGGAGAAGTTCGGGCACGTCTTCCTGATCTGCGCCACCGGCCTCACCGGGGAGCAGATGCGGGACGCCCTCCGCGGCCGCAGCGGCAACGCGCCGGAGCGGGAGCGGGAGATCGTCCGGCAGGAACTGGGGAAGATCAACCGCATCCGGCTGACCCGTCTCGCAGAAGGAGGGGCCGCGGCATGAGCGAGGGCACCACCACCTCCGTGTCCACCCACATCCTGGACACCAGCATCGGCCGCCCGGCCGCCGGAGTGGCCGTCGAGCTGTCCGTCTCCGGCGAGAGCGCCGCATGGACCGTCCACGGCACCTCCGTCACCGACGCGGACGGGCGCTGCAAGGATCTTCCGGCCCTGCCGGAGGGCACCACCCGGGTACGGCTCTTCTTCGCGGTCGAGCCGTACTTCACCCACCGCACCAGCGACCACCACAGCCACCAGCACCGTCACGACCGGCCAGCCGAGGAACAGCAGGACGCCCCCCGCGCAAGGGACAGCGGAGCCTTCTTCCCGGAGGTGGCGATCACGTTCGCCGTCGAACCGGGCGAGCACTACCACGTGCCGCTGCTGCTCAACCCGTTCGGCTACTCCGTATACCGAGGGAGCTAGCACCGACATGTCACCGAACCAGCCGCCCGCCAGGCCCGTGGTTCTCGGCCAGAACCAGTACGGCAAGGCGGAGAACCGCGTCGTCAAGATCGTGCGGGATGGGGACACCCACCACATCAAGGATCTCAACGTCTCGGTCTCCCTCTCCGGGGACATGGACGAGGTCCACTACTCGGGCAGCAATGCCAACGTGCTCCCCACCGACACGACCAAGAACACCGTGTTCGCCTTCGCCAAGGAGCACGGCATCGAGTCGGCCGAGCAGTTCGGCATCCATCTGGCCCGGCACTTCGTGACCAGCCAGGAGCCGATCCACCGGGCGCGCATCCGCATCGAGGAGTACGCCTGGGAGCGGATCGCCCCCTCCGACGCCAACTCCCGCTTCATCGGCGCCGACGAGGTGCGGCACTCCTTCATCCGCAAGGGCCAGGAGACCCGCACCGCCCAGATCACCTACGACGGAACGTCCTGGGAGGTCATCGGCGGCCTGAAGGACCTCACCGTCCTCAACTCCACCAACTCGGAGTTCTGGGGCTATGTGAAGGACGAGTACACCACCCTGCCGGAGGCGTACGACCGCATCCTCGCCACGGACGTGCACGCCCGCTGGCGCTACCGCTGGGCCGCCGAAGACGACCGGATGCCCGACTGGAACACCTCCTACGACCGGGCCCGGAAGCATCTGCTGGAGGCGTTCGCGGAGACCTACAGCCTCTCCCTCCAGCAGACCCTCTACCAGATGGGGTCACGCGTCATCAGCAGCCGGACCGAGATCGACGAGATCCGGCTCTCGCTCCCCAACAAGCACCACTTCCAGGTCGATCTGGAGCCGTTCGGGCTGGAGAACGACGCCAAGGACGGAGCCGTCTACTTCGCCGCGGACCGCCCCTACGGGCTCATCGAGGCGACCGTCCTGCGGGACGGCGTCGAACCGCGGATCCCGACCGACCTGACCAACCTCTAGCCCACGGCCCCGCCGCCCGCGGCGGGACCCTCCGACGTACGCGCCGGCGTCGGTCCCCGGGATCCCTTCCCGGGGATCACGGAGGGGAGCGGGGGCACCTGCGCACCCCACCGCCCGGACGGTCCCGAACCGGCCGCCCGGGCACCACGGACCCGGTCGTCACCCCGCTCGGCCCCCGGGCCCGTCCACCAACGGAAGAACGAGGAACCGCCATGGCAGCCCCGCGCACCGTCATCGAGAACTGCGCCATCGCCACCGTGGACGCGCACGACACCGAACACGCCTCGGGCCATGTCGTCGTCGCCGGGAACCGCATCGAATCGGTGGGCGCCGGCAGAGCCCCCGACGATCTGCGGGACGTGGTGCGCCGTGTCGACGGCACCGGACACCTGCTCACCCCGGGCCTGGTCAACACCCACCACCACTTCTACCAGTGGCTCACCCGCGGCCTCGCCCAGGACTCCAACCTCTTCGACTGGCTGGTCACCCTGTACCCGACGTGGGCGCGGATCGACGAGGAGATGGTGTACGCCGCCGCCCGCGGTTCGCTCGCCATGATGGTGCGCGGCGGCGTCACCACCGCCATGGACCACCACTACGTCTTCCCCCGCGGCGCCGGTGACCTGCTCGGCGCCGAGATCCGGGCCGCCCGCGAGCTGGGCGTACGGTTCAGCCCCACCCGCGGCTCCATGGACCGCGGTGCCTCCGACGGCGGCCTGCCCCCGGACTTCGCCGTCGAGACCACCGAGGCCGCCCTGATCGCCACCGAGGAGGCGATCGACACCCACCACGACCCCTCGTTCGACTCGATGCTGCGCATCGGCGTCGCCCCCTGCTCGCCGTTCTCCGTCTCCACCGAACTGCTGCGCGAGGCGGCCGCCCTGGCCCGCCGCAAGGGCGTCCGGCTGCACACCCACGGCTCGGAGACCGTCGAGGAGGAACAGTTCTGCAAGGAGCTGTTCGGGATGGGGCCCACCGACTACTTCGAGTCCACCGGCTGGCTCGGCGACGACGTGTGGATGGCGCACTGCGTCCACATGAACGACACCGACCTCGCGGCGTTCGCCCGCACCGGCACCGGCGTCGCCCACTGCCCGTCCTCCAACGCCCGCCTCGCCGCGGGCACCGCCCGTGTCCCCGACATGCTCCGGGCCGGGGTGCCGGTCGGCCTCGGGGTGGACGGCACCGCCTCCAACGAGTCCGGCGAACTCCACACCGAACTGCGCAACGCCCTCCTCGTCCACCGCCTCGCCGGCGGCGAGAAGGCCCTGAACGTCCGTCAGGCCCTGCGGCTGGGCACCTACGGCGGCGCCCAGGTCCTCGGCCGGGAACAGGAGATCGGCTCCCTGGAGCCCGGGAAGCTCGCCGACCTGGCGCTGTGGAAGCTGGACGGCCTCGGCCACTCCACGATCGCCGACCCGGTCGCGGCCCTCGTCCTCGGCGCCGCCGCACCGCTCACCCTTCTCCTCGTCAACGGCCGGCCCGTCGTCGAGGACAGCCGGCTCACCACCGCCGACGAGGACGACATCGCCCGCACCGCGCGCGACGAGGCCCGGCGGCTCGCGCGGATCGCCGCGGAGGGCTGAACCCGACGTCCGGCCGGGAGGGACGGCTCCCGGCCGGCGGCCACGGCACCGAGCGGGAGCCGTGGCAGGCCGTACTCGGGGACGCGGGGCTCCGCGTCCCCGAGTACGCCGGCCCCGCCCCGCCCGCACCACCAGCGGCCCCGCCCCGCACCCCCACACACCGCACCCGCAAGGCCTCCCGGAAAGCCGTGTCGTCCGCGACACGAAAATCGACAGGAGGAACCCCCGTGGCCGCAGCGCCCAGGCTCCCCAGGACCACCCGCTCCCCGCAGCCCGACCCGGCCACGCACCCGGTCGACCGAACCCTTCCGCCGCTGAGGATGTTCACCAGCGGCCTCCAGCACGTGGCCGCGATGTACGCGGGCGTGGTGGCCCCGCCGATGATCCTCGGGCCCGCCGTCGGCCTGACCGCCACCGAGACCGCCTTCCTGGTGGGCGCCAGCCTCTTCACCGCGGGCCTGGCCACCCTCCTCCAGACCATCGGCTTCTGGAAGGTCGGCGCCCGGCTGCCCTTCGTCAACGGCGTCTCCTTCGCCGGCGTCACCCCGATGATCGCCATCGGCAAGGCCCACAGCCCCGACGACGCCCTGCCGGTCATCTTCGGCGCGGTGATGGTCGCCGGCGTCCTGGGCTTCCTCCTCGCCCCCTGGTTCTGCAAACTCGTCCGGTTCTTCCCACCGGTGGTCACCGGCACCGTCATCACCCTGATCGGGGTGTCGCTGCTGCCGGTCGCCTTCAACTGGTCCCAGGGCGGCAATCCGGCCGCCGACGACTACGGCTCCCCGCGGGCCATCGGCCTCGCCGCCCTGACCTTCGCGATCGTGCTGCTGCTCCGCCGGGTGCTGCGCGGCTTCCTCCAGCAGATCGCCATCCTGCTCGGCCTGGTCGCCGGAACGCTCCTCGCGATCCCCTTCGGCATGACCGACTTCGGCGCCCTGAAGAACGCCGGACTGATCGGCTTCCCGGTCCCGTTCCACTTCGGGGCACCGCAGTTCGACACCGCGGCGATCGTCTCCATGGCCATCGTGATGCTGGTCTGCATGACCGAGTCGACCGCGGACATGCTGGCCCTCGGCCGGATCGTGGACCGCCCGGCCGACGAGCGGACCATCGAGGGCGGCCTGCGCGCCGACGCCCTCGGCACCGCCCTCAGCCCGGTCTTCAACGGCTTCGCGTGCAGCGCCTTCGCCCAGAACATCGGCCTGGTGGCGATGACCCGGGTGCGCAGCCGGTACGTCGTGGCGACCGCGGGCGGCATCCTGATCCTGCTCGGCCTGTGCCCCGTCGCGGCCTCCGTCATCGCGCTCGTGCCGCTGCCGGTCCTGGGCGGCGCCGGCATCGTGCTGTTCGGCTCGGTCGCCGCCAGCGGAATGCAGACCCTGGCCACGGCCGCCCTGGACACGGGCGAGAACGCGCTGATCGTGGCCGCGTCGGTCGGTGTCGGACTGATCCCCATCGCCGCGCCGGACTTCTACCACGCCTTCCCGGACGACCTGCTGGTCATCCTGGACTCCGGCATCAGCACCGGCTGCATCGTGGCGATCGTCCTCAACCTGCTCTTCAACCACCTGGGCAGCAGGGACCGGAGCCCCGACCCCACCGGCACGGACGCCCCCGCGCCGGAACCGACGGTGGCCGCCTGACCCCGGGTGCCGGGCCCCGGCGCCCGGCACCCACCCACGGTCCGTCAGTCGAGGTGGTACCGGTCGCCGTAGACCTTCCAGTCCAGCGGCGTGTCCAGCGCGAGATTGCCCCGCTCCAGGAAGACCCGCTGGGCGGTGTCGACCCGGCTGGTGTCCCGGTGCGCCTTCTCCTCCCGCATCGCGGCGACCCGGGCATCGAGGAAGGCGTGCAGATAGCGCACCTCGTCACCGCCCCGGGCCGGCGGCTCCGCCCCGCGCACGGCCTTCTCCCGAACCGCACGCAGACCGCGCGCACCGTGCACCACCGCCGTGTCGTAGTAGGCGAACTGGCCCAGCACACCCACCCCGTCGGCCTTCGCCCGCCGCACCGCGGGACCGAAGTAGTCCCGGTCGCGCTCCTCGTCCTGCGCCCGGCGGAACGCCGGATCCTTCGCCGCCGCACGCCACGCCCGCGGGAACCCGGGATCCAGCCCCTCGTGCGAGGCGCTGCCCACGACCTGCCGCAGGGCGGGCAGATACCGGGCGAGCCTGTTGCCCGGCCGGGCGTCGGTGTACGCCCGCACCACCTTCAGCAGGTCCCCGGTGCCGGAACAGAACCCGATGATGCCCGCGGTATAGCCGCGCCCGTCCCCGATGTCCTCGATGTACGCGTACTGGGCCCGCCAGTCCAGCGAGGAGTTCTCCGCACTGGACACCAGCCGCATGGCGATCTCCTTCTTCCCCGGATCGTCCAGCCCGGCCCGCACCACAGGCGCCGACGCCCGTGGCGGCTCGGGCCCGGAGGACACCGCCACCGCCACAACGGGCACCGCGAGCACCACCAGCCCGAGAGCCGTCCACGAGACCTTGCGCCCCCTGCCGCCCCGGGCCATGCGCACTGTGCTCCTCCGATGCCACGAATCCGTCCGCACCGGCATTCTCGTCTCCCGACGAGCACACGACCCCGACAACCCACGATCCAGCCACCGGCCGCACGCCGAACGGAGCAGGCCGAGGCCGTTCGGACGTCCACGCGTGGATCCGCAGGCGATGGACTGGACGTTCCCCATGGGCAAAGACGGGCCGGGCCCGTCCACGAGGGCCACGGACGCCGGGCAAAAGCAGAGGCGCGGTGCCCCCGGCCCGGTCCGGACATGACGGCAGCGGGGCCACAGGGCCGGGTGAAGGCAAGGGGGTGGGGGCGCAGGGGTGGGGGGTTCCGGAAGCTTCCGTGTATTTGTGGCCCCCAGGGCCGTAAATATACGTTCCGGAACCCCCCGCCCCGGAGCACCCACCCCCGAAACCCAAGACCACCCGCACCCGACAAACCGGACACTCGCCGAAACGAACCGCAGGATCCCCGAGCGCGCGCCGCACGGCGACCCGTCAGCCGCCCCCTACCCCAGCAACTCGTAAGCCGGCAGCGTCAGAAACTCCGCGTAGTCCTCGTCCAGCGAAACCCGGAGCAGCAGATCGTGCGCCTCCTGCCAGCGCCCCGCCGCGAACGCCTCCGCGCCGATCTCGTCCCGGATCGCCGCCAGTTCCTCCGCGGCGACCCGCCGCGCAAGCTCCGCCGTGGCCTTCTCACCGTTCTCGAAGACCACCCCCGCGTTGATCCACTGCCAGATCTGCGAGCGGGAGATCTCCGCGGTCGCCGCGTCCTCCATCAGGTTGAAGATCGCGACGGCCCCGAGACCGCGCAGCCACGCCTCGATGTACCGGATGCCCACCTGCACGGCGTTGCGCAGGCCCTCGTACGTCGGCCGGGCGTCCAGCGAGGCGACGTCGATGAGCTGCTCGGCCGTCACCCGGACGTCCTCCCGCAGCCGGTCCTTCTGGTTCGGCCGGTCGCCGAGCACCGCGTCGAACGACTCCCGGGCCACCGGCACCAGGTCCGGGTGCGCCACCCAGGAGCCGTCGAAGCCGTCCCGCGCCTCGCGGTCCTTGTCGGCCTTGACCTTCTGAAAGGCGACCTTGTTGACCTCGGTGTCCCGGCGGGACGGGATGAACGCGGCCATGCCGCCGATGGCGTGCGCCCCGCGCTTGTGGCAGGTGCGGACCAGCAGTTCGGTGTACGCCCGCATGAACGGCGCCGTCATGGTCACCGCGTTGCGGTCCGGGAGCACGAAGCGGGTCCCGCCGTCACGGAAGTTCTTGACGATGGAGAAGAGGTAGTCCCAGCGGCCCGCGTTGAGCCCGGCGGCGTGGTCGCGCAGTTCGTAGAGGATCTCCTCCATCTCGTACGCGGCGGTGATCGTCTCGATCAGCACGGTCGCCCGGACGGTGCCCTGCGGGATCCCCACGTAGTCCTGGGCGAAGACGAAGATCTCGTTCCAGAGGCGCGCCTCGAGGTGCGACTCGGTCTTCGGCAGGTAGAAGTACGGGCCCTTGCCCAGGTCGATCAGCCGCTGGGCGTTGCGGAAGAAGTAGAGCCCGAAGTCGACCAGGGCGCCGGGCACCGCGCGGCCGTCGACCAGCAGATGACGCTCGTCCAGGTGCCAGCCGCGGGGGCGCATCACCACGGTGGCGAGCTCGTCGGCGGGCCGCAGGGCGTACGACTTGCCCTCGGGGCTGGTGAAGTCGATCCGGCGCTCGTAGGCGTCGGTCAGGTTGAGCTGACCGTGGATGACGTTCTCCCAGGTGGGAGCCGAGGCGTCCTCGAAGTCGGCCAGCCAGACCCGGGCGCCCGAATTCAGCGCGTTGATGGTCATCTTGCGGTCCGTGGGTCCGGTGATCTCCACCCGCCGGTCCTCCAGCGCGGCGGGAGCCGGGGCGACCTGCCAGTCGCCCTCGCGGACCCCGGCGGTCTCGGGCAGGAAGTCCAGGCTGCTGGTCCGGGCGATCTCCGCGCGGCGGTCCCGGCGGAGGGCGAGGAGTTCGTCGCGCCGGGGCGTGAACCGGCGGTGCAGCTCGGCCAGGAAGGCGAGCGCCGCATCCGTCAGAACCTCTCCCTGACGCTCCACGGGCTGGGCCTCGACGACGACCGGTGAGGACGGCGCTGGTGCGGGCATCGGTGTCACTCCATTCAGCGGGCGGTGACCGGACGGCGCGGGAGAGACGTCCCCCGGGGGCACGGAGTGCCGCCGGGCCCGGGACGCGTGAAACCGGAGCCGTCTGGGTGCAGGGTACTTCTGACCAGTGGAGAATAGTTTTCTCATAGTGGAAGTACAAGGTCTGTTGACGTCGAGACATTTTTTCGGCCCTCGAACAGCCCCCGAATGGCTCCGGGTGCCATGCCGGTCGGGGAACGGCTCGGACGGAATGACGGGCGGACGGTGGGCGGACGGGCGGACGGGAGACGCCGGGGCCCGGCCGGAGAGAGCCTCAGCCGAGGAGCCCGAGATCCTCCGGCGTGTCGATGTCGTCCGGCACCGCGATGTCCGCGCAGTCGACCCGGGTGATCTCCCCCTCGTGCTGCCGGAGATACGCCCGCGCGCCGCGGTCGCCGACCGCGCTCGCGATCACTGCGGGCCAGCGGTCGGCGCCGATCAGGACGGGGTGGCCGCGCCGCTCGCCGTAGGCCGCGGTCACCAGATCCGAGCGGGAGCCGTGCGCCGCCAGGACGCGGGCCACCGCCTCCGGGCCGATCCCCGGCTGGTCCACCAGGGTCACGACCACGGCCTCCGTCGTGGTTCCGGCGAGGGAGGCGAGACCGGCCCGCAGTGAGGACCCCATGCCCTCGGTCCACGCGGGGTTCTCCACCAGGACGCAGCCGGGGAGCCGGGCCCGCGTCCGCACCGCGTCGGCCGCCGCGCCCAGCACCACGTGCACGGGGCCGCAGCCGGCCTCCCGCAGCACACCGGCGGCGTGCTCCACCAGGGGGCGCCCGTGGTGTTCCAGCAGCGCCTTGGGGTGTCCGCCCAGCCGCCGGCCGCCGCCGGCGGCCAGCAGCAGTCCGGCGACGCGCGGACGGGAGCCCGGAACCAACGGGGAGGCAGTCATGTCCCTTGCATACCGCAGCAGATGTTCCGCCTTTCAACCCCATGGGCTGAATTTCGCCCTCCGTGTGGCGCTCGGTGCGGAGAGTGGCGTTAACTGATCCGCGGCCTCTCCCGTCCGGGGGGATGTATCCGGGGCCGACGGCAGCACTCATGAGGGGGCGACATCGGTTGCGAGGCATGAGGACGGTCCGCGGCACGCCGACGGGCACCGCGGCGGTGAAGGGTGCCGTAGCAGTGGAGCACAGACCGCCTGCGGGCGGAGGCCAGGACGCGGGTACGGGCGACCCGCGGGTCGCCGAACTGCGTGCGGCCGTGTCCCGGCTCCGCCGTGAACTCGCCGGTCATCCGGCCGACCTCTCCGACCGTGCCGTCGCCGAGGACGAACTCGCCGCGCTGGACGCCATGGTGTGTGCCGGTGCGCCGGAGGTGCCCCGGCTGCGGCGTTCGCTGCTGCTCGTCGCTGGGGCCCTGGGCTCGGTGAGCGCGCTCGGTCCTGCCCTGGCCGACATGCGCGAGGTGATCGACACCTTCGGGGACCTGCCGCGCCAGCGGACGGGCGACTGAACGGCCGTACCCCGGCTGTCCGTTCGCGTCTGTTCCCGGTCTCTTTTCCCCGGTCCGCCGGTCCGCCGGTCCGCCGGTCCGCCGGTCCGCAGCCGCCGCACCTTTGCCGGCGGCTGCCGCGTTCCCGGGGCCGTCCCCGGCCCCGTCGCCCGGCCTGGTGCGGAGTCGGTCGCCCTTGGGCAAGTCCCCGTCCCCGTCCCCGTCGCCCTCGGCCACCGAGTCGATCGCCCGGCCGACCACGGCCTCCGTAGCCCCGGGCCTCCGTAGCCCCGGGCCTCCGTAGCCCCGCGCCTCCGCCGCCCGGCGGCTCCGTCGGGGCTCGGCCCGTGGGCGGGAGCCCCCGCGCAGGCTTCGGCCCGTCGGCGGGAGCCCGCCCACAACGGCTCCGCCCCGTGGGGCGTCAGCCGTTCAGGACGGAGCCGAGCCGTTCCCGTTGCCCGTGGCGGTGAGGGCGACCGACAGCGCGGCCGCCACCTCCTGCAGGACGGGCACGATCTTCTCCGTCGCCGCCTCGGTCACCCGCCCGGCCGGTCCCGAGATCGAGATCGCGGCGGCCGTGGGGGAGTCCGGTACGCGGACGGCCAGGCACCGCACGCCGATCTCCTGCTCGTTGTCGTCCACCGCGTAGCCCGCCTCGCGGACCTGGCGGAGCGCGTCGAGGAAGCCCTCCGGGGTGGTGATGGTCTTCTCGGTCGCGGCCGGCATGCCCGTACGGCTCAGCAGCGCCCGCACCTCATCGGGGGCGACGTCCGCCAGCAGCGCCTTGCCGACCCCGGTGGAGTGCGGCAGCACCCGGCGGCCGACCTCGGTGAACATCCGCATCGAGTGCCGTGACGGCACCTGGGCCACGTACACCACCTCGTCGCCGTCGAGCAGCGCCATGTTGGCGGTCTCGCCGGTCTCCTCGACCAGCCGCGCCAGATAGGGCCGTGCCCAGGTGCCGAGCAGCCGGGACGCGCTCTCGCCCAGGCGGATCAGACGCGGGCCGAGCGCATAGCGGCGGTTGGCCTGCTGGCGGACGTATCCGCAGGCCACCAGGGTGCGCATCAGACGGTGGATGGTGGGGAGCGGCAGTCCGCTGGTGTGCGAGAGCTCGCTCAGCCCCACTTCGCCGCCGGCGTCGGCCATCCGCTCCAGCAGGTCGAAGGCGCGCTCGAGGGACTGCACCCCGCCCGTGGTCGCGGACTTGGCTGCTGCGGAGGTGCTGTCGCTGGACGGCGGCACGGCGCCCTTCCTTTCGAGATGAAGCGGCTTTCGAGGCGGAACGGCTTGCGGGACGGGACCGCCTTCGGGCGAGGCGAATCGCTTCCGGGGCGGACGGCTTCGTGCTGGACGGCTTCGTGTGTCTGGCGGGCTGTCGGGCTGACTGGCTGGTACGGCAGCCTACCGGCCGCCGCCTGGCTCCACACCGGTCTCGGCACTGCGTTCCCGCCGGTCACGAGCCCTCGCCCGACGGCCCGGCCTCGTCCTCCCGGCGGCCGCGCCGGGGCCGTCCGGGCCTTGAGTCCCGGCCGTCGCCCGGGTGGCCGTTTCGGATGGTCCCCGTCGGCCCGTCTCCGGGTCCCGCGAGTGCCCTCCCGCCCGTCGCGCGGGGTCGGTCCGGGCCCGCGGCGGTGCGAGCCGACGGGATCGCTCATTCTGTTTTGCGGAGTCGAACTTCCACTTTACGGAAGCCAGGCTGTGCGGGGAAGGGGGTGGACCGGACCGCCCCGCCGGACGGGAAAGTGCCCGGCGAGGTGCGGCGCGTCGGCTGCCGCGGGCGGGGAGGGTCTTGACGGGCCGGTACGCGGAAGTGAAGACTCCTTCAACAGAAAGTTGAATTCCGCTGCCCGTGGCCGCCTTCCGCGCCCCGGGCGGCGGCCTGCGCATCCCGCGTACCGGGCCCGCCCGCCGGAGCGGAGTCCGCAGCCACAGCGAGCGTGAGGAGGGGCCCGGGTGCCCGAGGTGGAGCTGGTTCTGCGTTCGCGCCGTGTCATCACCCCGGACGGGACGAGGGCCGCTGCCGTCACCGTCGCCGACGGCCGGATCGCCGCCGTCCTGCCGTACGACACCGCGCCGCCCGCCGGCGCCCGGGTGGAGGACTTCGGTGACGATGTGCTCCTCCCCGGGCTCGTCGACACCCATGTGCATGTGAACGACCCCGGCCGCACCGAGTGGGAGGGCTTCGCCTCCGCCACCCGCGCCGCCGCGGCCGGCGGCGTCACCACGCTCGTCGACATGCCGCTCAACAGCATCCCGCCGACCACCTCGGTCGGCCACCTCGACGTCAAGCGGACGGTGGCGCGGGCCAAGGCTCATGTGGACGTCGGCTTCTGGGGCGGCGCGGTGCCCGGCAACGTCAAGGACCTGCGGCCGTTGCACGACGCCGGAGTGTTCGGCTTCAAGTGCTTTCTGCTGCACTCCGGCGTCGACGAGTTCCCCCCGCTCGGCCCGGACGAGCTGGAGCGGGCCATGGCGGAGCTGGCGAGCTTCGACGGGCTGCTGATCGTCCACGCCGAGGATCCGCACCTCATCGACGGCGCGCCCCGGCAACCCGGCCCCCGCTACGCCGACTTCCTCGCCTCCCGGCCGCGCGACGCCGAGAACACCGCCATCGACGGGCTCATCCGGCTCGCGCGGCGCACCGGAGCACGGGTCCACGTCCTCCACCTCTCCTCCGCGGACGCGCTCCCGCTGATCGCCGACGCCCGGCGCGACGGCGTCCGGATCACGGCCGAGACCTGCCCGCACTTCCTCACCCTCACCGCGGAGGAAGTCCCGGACGGCGCCACCGAGTTCAAGTGCTGTCCGCCCATCCGGGAGGCCGCCAACCAGGACGCGCTGTGGCAGGGGCTGGCCGACGGGACGATCGACGCGATCGTCTCCGACCACTCGCCGTGCACCCCCGACCTGAAGCGGTTCGACACCGGCGACTTCGCCGAGGCCTGGGGCGGCATCTCCTCCCTCCAGCTGGGGCTGCCCGCGATCTGGACCACGGCGCGGCAGCGCGGACGCAGCCTGGAGGACGTGGTCCGCTGGATGTGCACCGGCCCGGCTCAGCTGGCGGGACTGCACCACAAGGGCGCCGTCGAGCCCGGCCGGGACGCCGACTTCGCCGTCCTCGCGCCGGAGGAGACCTTCACCGTGGATCCGGCGGACCTGCACCACCGCAACCCGGTCACCGCCTACGCGGGACGCACCCTGCACGGTGTCGTGCGCTCCAGCTGGCTGCGCGGCCGGCGCATCGCCGACCACGGCACCGTCACCGAACCCACCGGCCGACTTCTCGAAAGGCAGCGATCCGCATGACCGCCGAACAGCCCGCATCGGCCGCGACGGCCCGCTTCACCGGCGACGCCCGCCCGTACGGCGGCGGTGACCCGTACGCCGACTACCGGACCGCCGACTTCCCCTTCACCGGGCTCACCGACCTCGCCGACCGCCGGCTGGGCGCGAGCGTCGTCGCCGCCAACGACGAGTTCTTCGCCGAGCGCGAGAATCTGCTCAACCACGGCCCCGCACGCTTCGATCCGGAGCACTTCGGGCACAAGGGCAAGATCATGGACGGCTGGGAGACCCGCCGCCGGCGCGGTGCCGGAGCCGGGCGGCCGCACCCGGTCGACGCGGACCACGACTGGGCCCTGGTACGGCTCGGCGCCCCGGGCGTCATCCACGGCATCGTCGTCGACACCGCCCACTTCCGCGGCAACTACCCGCAGGCGGTGAGCATCGAGGCCACCGCCGTCCCCGGCACACCGTCCCCCGAGGAGCTGCTGGCCCCCGAGGTGACGTGGACCGAACTCGTCCCGCGGACGGCCGTCGGCGGCCACGCGGCGAACGGCTTCCCCGTCGACGCCGGGCAGCGCTTCACCCACCTGCGGGTCAAGCAGCACCCCGACGGCGGCATCGCCCGGCTGCGCGTGCACGGCGAGGTCGCCCCCGACCTGGCCTGGCTCGCCGCACTCGGCACCTTCGACGTGGTGGCGCTGGAGCACGGCGGAGCGGTGCAGGACGCCTCCGACCGCTTCTACTCGCCGCCCGCCCACACCATCCAGCCGGGGCGCTCCCACCGGATGGACGACGGCTGGGAGACCCGCCGCCGTCGGGACAAGGGCCACGACTGGGTGCGGTACGCGCTCACCGAGCAGGCCCGCATCCGGGCGGTCGAGATCGACACGGCGTGTCTGAAGGGCAACGCCGCGGGCTGGGCCGCGCTGTACGCGCTCGACGCCACCACCGGCGGCGACCCGGCGGACCACGCGGCCGACGGCTGGACCGAACTCCTGCCCCGCACCCGGCTCCAGCCCGACACCCTGCACCGCTTCGTGCTGGAGAGGACGGCACCGGCCGCCACCCATGTGCGGATCGACATCTTCCCCGACGGCGGTGTCGCCCGGCTGCGGCTGCACGGCTCGCTGACGGAGGAGGGCGCGGCCCGCCTGGCCGCCCGCCACCGGAAGCTCGGCGGCTGACGGACCCGGCCCGGGGCGGCGGACCGGAGCCCGGCTCACGGAAGCGGACCCGGGTGGCGGAACGGATCCCCGCTGACGGAACCGACCCCGGTGGCGGGGCCTGCCGCTCGGCGGCGGGCGGCTGTTCCGGACGCCGGGGACCCGCCGGGGGAGCCGGCGGCCGTCAGTGGCCGTCAACTGTCGTCGACGGCCATCGGCGCTACGACGACGCGTTACCGCTGCCCGGGGTGAACAGCCCAGTCGCTGCCCCCGCAGCGCGGCGGCGCTCACCGCCCTCCTCGAAGCTCTGGACGGCCACCCGGGTCCGACGGACACGGTGCGGGCGTTCCTCGACGGTGACTCGGACCGGCGGCGCACCGCCGAGAGCCTCGGCGTGCACCCCGACACCGTCGACAACCGGCTGACCCGGGCCCTCGAACTGACCGGTGTCGACCCGCGCACGACGCGGGGCGTGCAGCTCTGCAGCGCCGCGCTCACCCTCCGCCCCGCCTCGCGGACCGGGCGGAGTGAACTCTCCGGCCGGGGGCGCCGGGTGACGACGGAGACGTCGGGCGAGCGTCACCGGGCGGCGGGAACGGCGTCCGGTGAGCCGATCGGTTCCACCGGCCCCGCCTTCCGCCCTGCCGCCCCGGGAGCGGTGGTTCAGCGCTCCCGCTCCGGAGCGCCGCCGGGCCGCAGAAAGCGCTGGATGATCAGCCGCAGGGTGGGGAGCTGATCGGCCGGGCGGAACGACGGGTCGGTGGCGGCGCTGGTGTAGAGGGCGGCAATGAGTGCCATGACCCATGCCGCCGTGTCGTCCGGGTCCAGGCCGGGGTCGGTCAGCCCGGCCGCGGCGGCGTTCCGCAGCAGGGCGGTGACGGTGCGCCGCTCCTCGTCGTTGTCCCTGCTCAGCAGCGCTTCGAGCTCGGGGTCCCGGTGCGCCTGGATCAGCGCCTCCATGACGAGGGCGGGGACCAGCGGCTCCGTGGCCGGGGCGGCGAGCAGGTCCACGGTGTCGAGGAGCGCGGTCCACGGGTCGTCGGCCGCGCGGGCGGCGGCGAGCCGCTCGGCCTTGATCACCCCGTCCCGCTCGTCGTCCTCGAAGACGGCGTGGAAGATCGCGCGTTTGGTGGGGAAGTAGTGGAAGACGTTGCCCGCACTCATGCCGGCGGCCCGGCAGATCTCCGCCGTGGTGGTGCGCTCGAAGCCCTTGGCGGCGAAGAGACCGGTGGCGGCGTCGACGATCTGCCGGCGTCGTGCGCGGTGTCTGGCCGGGTCGACTGTCCTCATGCGCGGCTTCCTTCGGTTGCTTCCCGGCGCCTTGCGGCCATCGATCGATCGTCAATCATAGACCGAGCGCTCGGTCTATGATTCGGGGAACAGTGACGATGAGGGGGGAACATGGTCATGCGCAGAAAGCCCGAGAGGGACCCGCAGGGCGGACGGATCACCGTGCTCGGCGCGCCCGGTTGGCGCAGCGTACTGCTCTGTGCCGGTCTGGCGCTCGCGGGGGCGGGCGTCGGATGGCTCGTCGGCCTCTTGGCCGACTGGCTACTGACGTTGCCCTGGGTGCCGATGCAGGGGCCGGTCCGGCTCGTGGGCTCCGTCCCCGTTGCGGTGCCGTCCGCCGTGGGGGCGGTGGCGGGGCTCGCCCTCGGACTGATCGCCCAGCACGAGCAGTTGGTGATCCGGCTGTCGGACGAGTGCGTCGTGCTCACCCGCAAGGGGCGTGATCAGACGTTTCCGCGCGACGCCGTCGCCGCGGTGTTCCGGGACGGCAAGCAGCTCGTGCTGCTCGGTCACGAGGGCGGCGAACTCACCCGGCAGGAGTGCGATCTGGACGGAGGCCGGGTCGCCGCCGCCTTCACCGGGCACGACTACGGGTGGGTGGACGCGGATCCGCACCGGGCCGAGTTCCGCCGCTGGGTCCCGGACACGCCCGGACTCCCGGAGGGGGCGAACGCCCTCCTCACGGCCCGTCAGAAGAGCCTGGATAAGAACGGCTCCTCCGACGACGACGTCCGGGAGCTCCGTGAGGAACTGGCCCGGCTCGGCGTCGTGGTGCGGGACGAGAAGCGCCGTCAGTACTGGAGGACCGTCCGCGAGGCGGGCCGGGCCGCCGGCTGACGGCCCGGTGCCGCCCGTGGGCTCCGGGCGGGGCCGGTGCGCTGCCCGCCGTCACGCGAGGCGCGGACCGGCCCCGGGGGACCGCTGCACGGGGCCGCGGACCGGTCCCGAGGGGCCGCTGCACGGTGAGTGGGTCGGCGCCGGGGGACAGTTGCACGGTGAGCGGGCCGGTCCCGGGACCGTTACACGGGCCGCGGACCGGTCCCGAGGGGCCGCTGCACGGTGAGTGGGTCGGCGCCCGGGGACAGCTGCACGGTGAGCGGGCCGGTCCCGGGACCGTTACACGGGCCGCGGACCGGTCCCAAGGGGCCGCTACACGGTGAGTGGACCGGCCCCGAGGGACCGCGCGACGCGGAAACCGACGTCGTCGACGCGGAACGTCGGGTGGCTGCGGCGGCGCACGGAGGCCCGGCAGCTCCACTGCTCGTCGAACCAGCCGCCGCCGCGCAGCACCCGGTAGCTGCCGTAGACCTCGGCGTCGTAGAGGTCCCAGCACCACTCCCAGACGTTGCCGAGCATGTCGTACAGGCCCCACGGGTTGGGCCGCTTGCCGCGGACGTCGCGGATCCGTCCGTCCGAGGTGCCGCGGTACCAGGCGATGTCGTCGAGCGGGCCGTAGCGCGGTCCGGCCGTCCCGGCGCGGCAGGCGTGCTCCCACTCGGCCTCGGTCGGCAGCCGGTAGCCGTCGGCGGCCCGGTTCCAGACGACGTCTCCGTCGTCGGCGGGTAGGTGGTAGGCGGGGGTGAACCCCTCTTGCTGGGACAGGGCGTTGCAGAACCTGACCGCGTCCTCCCAGGACACTCCCTCGACCGGCGGCCCGTCCGCCTCGCCGGCGTCCGCCGACCCGCTGCTGATGCCGGTGTAGCGCGCCCGGGTGACCGGGACGGCCCCCAGCAGGCAGGGCGCGACCTCGACGGGCCAACTGCGCTGCGTCCGCCGGTCCGACAGCGTCACCCGCCCCGGCGGGACGGAGATCATGTCACTTCCGGTACCCGTGTCCATGGGGAGGTGATCCTATCGGCAGCCGTCCGCCGATGATCAGGTGTCGGGGACGACGTCGTGGGGGTGGACGCACGAGGACGTGGTGCTGATCGGGGCCGGACGCGTGCCGGGCATGGCGCTGTTCGGGCCGGACGCGTGCCGGATTGGGTGCTGTTGGGGACCGGGCGCATGCCGGATGGGCGCTGTTCGGGTCCGGATGCAATGCCGGATGAGGCGCTGTTGGGGACCGGGCTCCGGCCGGAGCCGGTGCTGTTCGGGACCGGCCCACCCGGGCGTCGCGCTGATCGGCTCGGACTGCGGCCGGTGTTTCGCCGTGGTAAACGGATGTTCACAAGGGCTCTCCAACTGTCCCCATTCTGTGAACTCCCCGAAAACTTCCCTCACTTGGCGTTGACATGACATCCTCTACGCGCGTCATCCTGAGGTATGCGAATCCCCCCACGTATTGTCAGGATCGGCGCCCTCGGCGCCCTCGCCTCGACCCTCTTCATCGGTGGCCCGGCCGTTGTGGCCTCGGCCTCCGCCACGCCCGGCACGACGGCCACGCACTCCGTCGCCCCGGCCCACGTCGCCTCCGCGGTCTCCGCGAAGGAACTCGGGGCGCAGGAGGTCGGCGACATCTGTTACTCGAAGCTGCCCGACGAGGCCCACACCACCCTGAAGCTCATCGACAAGGGCGGCCCGTTCCCGTACCCGAAGGACGGCACCGTCTTCTCCAACCGGGAGGGTGAACTGCCCGCCCAGGGCGGCGACTACTACCACGAGTACACGGTGGAGACCCCCGGCTCCCCCGACCGCGGTGCCCGGCGCATCGTCACCGGTGAGGCCAAGCAGGAGGACTACTACACCGCCGACCACTACAGCTCGTTCGACAAGGTGAAGTTCGACTGCTGAGTCGTCGACTGCTGAGCGGCCCCGGCCGCTGAGCACGGTTTGACCGGGAGCCGTGCGCCCTCCCCACGGGGCGTACGGCTCCCGTACGTTGTGGCCTCGCCTCGCCTCGCCTGCCCTGGCCTGGCCAGGCCTGCCCAAACCAGGGCAGGGAAGACAGGGCGGCCGGGAGTCACCCCCGCCCCCGCACTCATCTCGGTATTCGGGCCGCGATGCGGTCCGCGGTCACCATCACCACCCCGCCCAGCACGATCAGGGCGACCTCGGCGTGGACCTCGTACCCGTCGAAGAACTCCAGCGCGCGCACGACACCCGGCGGAGCGAACCACCCGGTCCAGGCGTGGACGAGTCCGACGACACCCCAGAGCGCCAGGGTGAACCCCACTGCTTCGAGCACCTTCTTCATGCGGCGATGCTCTCCCGGCGCCCAACGCCCCCACATCGGCCGTGAGTCGGCGTTCCGATCGCCGGAGGAGGCATCCGCCCCCGGCTGGCCGTGACGAAAGTCGATGGTCCCGCAGTCTTTGGTCGCAACCTCCGCCGAGGGCCGGAAACGGCGGGAAGGGCGACAGTAGATTGCCGTTCATGGGCGGACAGGAGAGGGGGACGACAGTGAAGAGGGCGCATGACTACCCGTGGCTGCTGCCGTCCGCCGTGGCCGGCGCCGAGCCGGAGGCGGACCGCGGCCGCCGGACCGTCCGTGACTGGGCCGTCGACGTCGTCTGCTGTTTCACCGTGGTGGCCTTCGGGCTCCTGGTGTTCGACGACCTGAGCGACGACCCCGGGGTCCCGGACGGCGTGCTGGTCGCCGATCTGGTCCTGGGGCTGCTGTCCTGCGCCGCGCTCTGGCTGCGCAGAGGGAATCCGGCCTGGCTCGCCGCCGTGCTGGTGCCCCTGGCCGCGGTCACCCCCTGCGCCGCGGGGCCGGCACTGGTCGCGCTGTTCACCGTCGCCGTGCACCGGCCTTTCCGGACCGTCGCCGCCATCGGCGTGCCGGCCCTGGTCTCGGTGCCCGTCGGCGCACTGGTGCGCCCCGATCCCGAACTCGCCTTCGGCGTATCCACCGTGACCAGTGCGGTGGTGCTGTTCGCGGTGATCGGCTGGGGGATGTTCGTCCGATCGCGCCGGCAACTCGTCCTCTCGCTGCGGGAACGGGCCCGGCGGGCCGAGAGCGAGGCCGCGCTGCGCGCCGAGAAGGCGCAGCGGCTGGCGCGGGAGGCGATGGCCCGGGAGATGCACGATGTCCTCGCCCACCGGCTGTCGTTGCTGAGCGTGCACGCGGGCGCTCTGGAGTTCCGCCCCGACGCACCGCCCGCGGAGGTGGCCCGCGCGGCGGGGGTCATCCGCAGCAGCGCGCACCAAGCTCTCCAGGACCTGCGCGAGGTGATCGGGGTGCTGCGGGCGCCCGTCGGCGGAGCGTCACCCGGCCCGGGCGGCGGGGCGGTGCCTCGGACCGCGGTGGTGAAGCAGGTCACCGGAGAGGATGAACGGCCGCAGCCCGGCCTCGGCCAAATCCCGCGCCTGCTCGGGGAGTCCCGGCAGGCCGGACTCCGGGTGACGGTGGTCGACCGGATCCGGGACACCGGCACCGTGCCGGACGGCATGGGCCGCACGGCCTACCGGATCGCCCAGGAGGGGCTGACCAACGTCCGCAAGCACGCCCCGGGTGCCGAGGCAACGGTGACGCTGGACGGGGCTCCGGGCAGGGGCCTCGTCATCGAGATACACAATCCGCTGCACACCGGCGGGGACGGCCCGGCGGCGATCCCCGGGGCGGGGCAGGGGCTCATCGGCCTGGTGGAGCGGGCGTCCCTGGCCGGGGGCGGCTCGAACACGGCCCGGTGGCTACAGGTCACTTCCGCCTTCACGCCTGGTTACCGTGGCCCGTATGAACCCTTCCGCAGCAGAGTCCGGAGCCGGTGCGCGTGCCGGAGCCGGTGCGCGTCCCGGGGCCGGTACGGGTGCCCGTGCCGGCACCGGGAACCGGACCGCCGGCTCCCCGGACGTTCCGGCAGCGGGACCGTTATCGGGCCCCGCACAGAGGCTTGCCCAGGACAGGCTTGCCCAGGACAGACCTGTCCAGGACGGGTCCGCCCTGGCCGGGGCGGCCCAGGACCGGCGGGCCCGCAACGGCACCGGAGGCGACCGGTCCGGCCCGGCCCGAGGGCCCGTCGCGTCGCCCGACGGCCCCGCTCCCGCCGGTGCACCGATCCGGGTGCTCCTCGTCGACGACGACGCGCTCGTCCGCGCCGGGCTGCGGATGATGCTGGGCGGAGTGCCCGACCTCGACATCGTGGGGGAGGCCGCCGACGGCAGCGAAGTCCAGTCGCTCGTCCGCCGGTTCGCACCGGACGTCGTGCTGATGGACATCCGGATGCCGACCGTGGACGGCCTGGCCGCGACCGAGGCGCTGCGTGGGTCCGGACAGGGGCCGGAGGTGGTGGTGCTGACGACGTTCCACGCGGATGAACAGGTCCTGCGCGCACTGCGGGCCGGGGCCGCCGGGTTCCTGCTCAAGGACACCCCGCCGGCCGAGATCGTGGCGGCCGTACGGCGGGTGGCCGCGGGGGAGCCGGTGCTGTCGCCCGCGGTGACCCAGCAACTGATCTCGCACGTGGCCGGCTCGGGCCGGGACGGCCGCCGTACGCGGGCCCGCGAGCTGCTCGACCGGCTGAACGACCGGGAGCGCGAGGTGGCCCTCGCGGTCGGGCAGGGCCGGTCGAACGCCGAGATCGCGGCCGGACTCCACATGGGCGTGGCGACCGTCAAGGCCCATGTGTCCCGCACCCTGACCAAACTCGACCTCAACAACCGGGTGCAGATCGCCCTGGTGGCCCATGACGCGGGGCTCCTGGACGGCGAAGGCTGAACCGGGCGGGCCGCCGAGCACGGGCGCCACCCAAGCTGGTCCACCTCCCCGCCCGTCCATTGCCGAGCTGGTCCGCCTCCCACCCCGTCCCCTGCCGCGCTTGACCACCTACCAGCCCGTCCACCTACCAGCCCGGCCGCTTCCCATCCGGCCCTGCCGAGCTTGTTCACCTACCAAGCGGCCCGTCCACCTCCCACCCCGTCCACCTCCCACCCCGTCCCCTGCCGAGCTTGTTCACAGCCGAGTCTCGCCACTGTCCGGGCCGGGCGACTGCCGAACCGGAGGCCTTCCGGTCGCCTCCCGCCGCCCCCGGACGGCCACGTGGAGCCCGGTCGACCCGGGACGGCCAACGGCGGTCGGCGGCGCCGGACGTGCGCCCCCTTCCCGGCACCCTCGGGCAGGCTCACCGTTTCCCGGCCGCACCCGGCACGTCCCCCGTACTGCCCCATGTGCCAACTTGCCGCCCCGGCGCAGGGCATGTCGGCGCCGCCCGGTACGGTTCCGGTCAGAAGCGACGTACGGCGGGCAGGGGGAGGCAAGGGTGACAATCAGCCATCTGCCGCACGCCGGCTCCGCCCTGCCGAGCGGGCCGGAAGCGGAAGGTCCGTTCAGGGCCGCCGGCCGGCCCGCCCGCACCAGGTCCGCCGCTGCGCGCAGGCGCCCGTGCGCTCCCCGCCGGGCCCGCCGCCCGCTCCGACGCTGAACCGCCGGCCGGCTCCGTACCACCCGTCTGTATCGCCACCGTCTGCATCACCACCGCCTGTATCACCACCGTCTGCATCACCACCCGTCTGTCACCACCCGTGAGCGTCACCACCGTGTGCGTCGCACGACCGAGAAAGGCGGCTGACTGCCGTGTACCGCTGGGAGATCACCCGCGCCGCCCTGGCGCAGCGCGTCTTCGCCATCGTCCGGACCGAGAGCTACGACCAGGCGGCCGCCACCGCCGACACCCTCATCTCCGGCGGCATCAGCAGCCTGGAGATATCGCTCAACACGCCCTTCGCGCTGGAGGTCGTCACCACGCTCACCCGGGAGGTCGGCGACGACGCGCTGATCGGGGCGGGCACGGTCCTCGACGCCCAGACCGCCCGCATGGCCATCGACGCCGGTGCCCGGTTCCTGGTGTCCCCGGGGCTGGACGAGGAGGTCATCCGCACCGGCCACCGGTACGGCATCCCGGTCTTCCCCGGTGTCGCAAGTCCGTCCGAGATGATGCGCGCCCTGGAGCTGGGTGCCGACGCCCTCAACCTGTTCCCGGCCTCCGGGCGCGATCCCCGCTGGCTGCGGGACGTCCGGGCCGAACTCCCGCAGGCACCGCTGCTCCCCACCGGTGGGGTGAGCGTGGAGAGCGCACCCGAGTGGATCGCGGCGGGAGCGGCGGCCTGCGGGCTGGGGTCCGCGCTGTCCGAGGGAGACCGGACGGCGGTCGCCAAGCGCGCGGCCGACCTGCTGGCCCGCCTGGCCGACGCTGCTCCGTACCCCGACGCGGAGTAGACCGCACCGCGTTCGGCCGCCGCTGAGCCGGTCGCTGCGGAAGCCGGTCGCTTGCGGAAGCCTGTCGCGGCGGTCGCGTTCCCCGGTGCCCCCGGCGCGTGGGGGATCGGCCGGATTACGACCCCCCGCCCGGTGAACTCGACACCTAGCGTGGTGATCAGTTGACGGAGAAGAAGGGGGAGAACGTGACGACGGACGCTCCGGTCGATCTCGCCGCGCTCGGTGAGGACTTCACCCGGGACCCGTATCCGGTCTACGCCGAACTGCGGTCCCGCGGCCCCGTGCACCGGATCCGGATGCCCGAGGGCGCCGACGCCTGGCTGGTCGTCGGCTATGCGGAGAGCCGTGCGGCACTGGCCGACGCCAGACTCTCCAAGCACTGGACGAACGCCTCGCAGGCCCTGAACTTCTCCCGCTTCCCCACCGGCGCCCACATGCTCAACTCCGACGCGCCCGTGCACACCCGGCTGCGGAAGCTGGTCGCCAAGGAGTTCACGCCACGGCGGGTCGAGGCGCTGGCGCCGGGCGTCCAGCGGATCACCGACGGCCTGCTGGACGCGATGCTGGCCGAGCCGTCCGGCCGCGCCGACCTGGTCGACTCACTCTCCTTCCCCCTGCCGATCTCCGTCATCTGCGAGCTGCTCGGGGTGCCCTTCCTGGACCGCGAGGAGTTCCGCCGCTTCTCCAACGACGCGCTGTCCTCCACCGACCGCGCCCGCAGCGAGGAGGCCGCGACGCAGGCCTTCCACTACCTCACCGACCTGCTGGAGCGGAAGCGCGCGCAGCCCGGTGACGACCTGCTGAGCGCGCTGATCCGCACCACCGACGAGAACGGCGACCGGCTCTCGCCCGACGAACTGCTCGGCACCGTCTGGCTGCTGCTCGTCGCCGGCCACGAGACCACCGTCAACCTCATCTCCAACGGCGTGCTGGCGCTGCTCCGCCACCCGGACCAACTGGCCGCGCTGCGGGCCGACTACTCGCTGCTGGAGAACGCGGTCGAGGAGATGCTGCGGTACGACGGGCCGGTCGAGACCCCGACGTACCGGTTCACCACCGAACCGCTGGACATCGGCGGCACCGTGATCCCCGGCGGCGGCGAACTCGTCCTCGTCGCCCTCGCCGACGCCGACCGCGACCCGGCGCGGTTCCCGGACGCGGAGCGGTTCGACATCCGCCGCGACGCACGGGGGCACGTCGCCTTCGGCCACGGCATCCACTACTGCCTGGGCGCGCCGCTGGCCCGGCTGGAGGCCCGCATCGCGATCCGTTCGCTGCTGGACCGCTGCCCGCGCCTGGAGCTGGACGCCCACCCGGCCGCGCTGACCTGGCGGCAGGGGCTGCTGATCCGGGGGCCGCACCGGCTGCCGGTGCGGTTCTGACGGCGGGCCGGCCGCCCGGGAACCTCGTTCTCCGGCCGCTGCCGGACCTCGGTTCCCGGGCCGTTCGCGGGACCTCTGTTTCCCGGGCCGTCCGGAAGCGCCGATCTCCGGCCGTGGCTCCGGTCTCCGGTTGTTCGGGGACCCTGTTCGCCGGCCGTGGCTCCGGTCTCCGACCGTTCGGGAACCCCGTTCTCCGGCCGTGACGCCCACCGGCTGTGGGGCCGTCACGGCTGCGGGTGGGGTACTCGCACGCCGGGGTCCGGAGGGGCCTGCACGGGGCCTGGACGCCGGAGTCCTGTCCTTTTGTCCGGACAATCGAACTTCACGACTTCCCGTCATCTGTCCGGGCCACTACGCTCGCCCCGTGGCGAAACAGCCGGATCCGACGGGGTCTCTCCAGCTCAGCGTGGACCGCAGCAGTCCGGTCCCGCTCTACTTCCAGCTCTCCCAGCAGCTCGAGGCGGCGATCGAGAAGGGCCGGCTCGCCCCGGGCAGTCTGCTGGGCAATGAGATCGAGCTCGCCGGTCGGCTCGGCCTCTCCCGGCCCACCGTCCGCCAGGCGATCCAGTCGCTGGTCGACAAGGGCCTGCTGGTGCGCCGCAGGGGCGTCGGCACTCAGGTCGTGCACAGCCAGGTCAAGCGCCCGCTCGAACTGAGCAGCCTCTACGACGACCTGGAGGCGGCCGGTCAGCGCCCTGCCACGCGCGTGCTGCGGAACACCACCGAAGCCGCGAGCGCCGAGGTCGCCGCGGCCCTCGGGGTGCCCGAGGGGTCCGAGGTGGTCCTCGTGGAGCGGCTGCGGCTGGCCCACGGCGAACCCATGGCCCACCTGCGCAACCACCTTCCGGCCGGGCTGCTGGACCTGGACACCGTGCGCCTGGAGTCGACCGGCCTGTACCGCCTCATGCGGGAGGCGGGCATCACCCTGCACAGTGCCCGGCAGGCGGTCGGCGCGCGCGCGGCCACCGCCGACGAGGGCGAGCAGCTGGGGGAGCCGGAGGGGGCGCCGCTGCTCACCATGGAGCGCACGACGTTCGACGACACCGGCCGGGCGGTCGAGTTCGGCTCGCACACCTACCGCGCCTCCCGCTACGCCTTCGAGTTCCAGCTGCTCGTCCGCCCCTGAGCCCGTGAGGCGGCCCGGCTGCTCGTCCGCCCCTGAGACGGCCCGGCTGCTCATCCGCCTTAGGCGGCCCGGAGGCCTGCCCGGCGCCGTTTCCGGCTCGGTGCCACTCGGCCGGGCGCCGCTCGCTTCGGCCGGGCGTCACGCGCCTCGGCCGTACCCGCTCGATGTCGCCGGGCCCCGCGCCACTCACCCCGGCACCACTCAGCCCCGCGCCACCCGCCCCGGCACCGCCCGCCTCGACAGCACCCGCCCCAACACCCCCTGGCTCGGTGTCACCAGCCCGGCCCGCCGCTGTGCTCGTGAGGTCGTCCACCCTCGGCCCGAGGGCCGGGGCGCCCGGCCACACCGCCTCCCCAGGCCACACCGCCTCCCCAGGCCACACTGCCTCCCCCGAGCACACTGCCTCCCCCGAGCACACTGCCTCCCCCGAGCACACCGCCTCCCCCGAGCCCGATTTCTCCCGCCCCGCACCCCTCTGTCCACCCAGGAACCCCGCCCGCGTAAGAATGTTCGGACAAAGTATTGACGGCCTGTGGCGGACGCCGTTAGAACTCCACCAGTCGCACTCGGGCGGCTCAGGAGGGAAGGCGGACCCACCATGGCGCGCAGACCCGGAGTCCGGACGGCGGCCGTCCGCGGTGCCCGGTTTCCCCCCGCCGCCGTCAGGACCACGGAGGATGCGCGCCCGGGGAACCCGGCGCCGCGGCACCCGAGGAAACCGGCACGAACAGGGGTGACCGATACTTGGGCGGCCGGGACCGGATCCACACGGTCCGGCCGCCCCGAGGAGCACGCACCACAGCACAAGCAGCAGGCCGAGCAGCACATCGGGCAGCACAACAGGCAGGACGACGGACAGGACGACAGGCAGGACGACGAGCGGCGCGGAGCCCGGCGGGTAGGGCCCGCGGCAGTGTCCCGCCGTACGGTCGTCGGTCGGGGAGCCGGCACGGCTCACACAGTCAGGTCACAGCGAGAGAGGCATGTCTTCGTGGCAACGGTTCGGACAGGGGTACGCGCGACAGGTGCCGTGCTGGCAGCGGTGCTCGGCGCGACCCTCGTGGGGTGCAGCAGTACGGGCGGCAAGCGCGCGGAGGAGCGTGCGGCGCAGGCCACCGAGGGGCGCGCGGCGGTGAACACTCCCCGCTGGACCTTCGCCATGGTCACCCACTCGGGAGACGGCGACACCTTCTGGGACATCGTGCAGAACGGTGCCCAGCAGGCGGCGGCCAAGGACAACATCAAGTTCCTCTACTCGCACCACAAGGAGGGGCAGCAGCAGGCCCAGCTCGTCCAGGCGGCCATCGACCAGAAGGTGGACGGCCTGATCGTCAGCCTGGCCAAGCCGGATGCCATGAAGGACGTCGTCACCAAGGCCGTGAAGGCCGGCATCCCCGTGGTGACCGTCAACTCCGGCTCCGCCGAGTCCAAGAAGTTCGGCGCGCTCTCCCACATAGGCCAGGACGAGACCATCGCCGGTGAGGCGGTCGGCGAGGAGCTCAACAAGCGCGGCCGCAAGAAGGCCCTCTGCGTGCTGCACGAGCAGGGCAACGTGGGTCACGAACAGCGCTGCGACGGGGCCCGCAAGACCTTCGACGGCGAGCTGAAGAACCTCTACGTCGAGGGCACCAACATGCCCGAGGTCCAGTCCTCCATCGAGGCGAAGCTCCAGGCCGACCGGGACGTCGACGCCGTCGTCACCCTCGGCGCGCCGTTCGCGGACACCGCCGTCAAGGCCAAGGAGCAGGCCGGCAGCAAGGCCGAGATCGACACCTTCGACCTCAACGCCAAGGTCGCCCAGTCCCTCAAGGACGACGACCTCGGCTTCGCCGTCGACCAGCAGCCCTATCTCCAGGGCTACGAGGCCGTGGACCTGCTCTGGCTCAAGAAGTACAACGCCGACGTCCTCGGCGGCGGAAAGCCGGTCCTCACCGGCCCGGAGATCATCCACAAGAAGGACGCCTCGGCCCTGGAGCGGTACACGAAGCGGGGGACCCGATGACAGCCCTGGTCAACACGCCCACCACCACCGACGAGCGGCTGCTGGAGACCTCGCTGCTGCGCCGGCTGATGGGCCGGCCCGAGCTGGGCGCGGTCGTCGGCGCCGTCGCGGTCTTCCTCTTCTTCTCGGTCGCCGCGGAGAGCTTTCTGCGGGCCCCCAGCCTGAGCACCGTCCTCTACGCCTCGTCCACGTTCGGGATCATGGCGGTGCCGGTGGCCCTGCTGATGATCGGCGGGGAGTTCGACCTCTCCACCGGCGTCATGGTCACCTCGTCCGCGCTGATCTCCTCGATGTTCAGCTACCAGATGACCGCCAACGTCTGGGTCGGCGTCGGGGTGTCCCTGCTGGTCACACTGGCGATCGGCTTCTTCAACGGCGTCATGCTGGTCCGGACGAAACTGCCCAGCTTCATCATCACGCTCGGCACCTTCCTGATGCTGATCGGCCTCAATCTGGGCTTCACCAAACTCATCAGCGGCACCGTCTCCACCAAGACGATCGGTGACATGGAGGGCTTCCCCTCCGCCAAGGCCGTCTTCGCCTCCCACCTGACCGTGGGCGACGTCGACGTGCAGGTCACCGTCCTCTGGTGGTTCGCGCTGGTCGCGGTGGCCACCTGGATCCTGCTGCGCACCCGCGTCGGCAACTGGATCTTCGCCGCCGGCGGTGGCGCCGCCGCCGCCCGCGCGGTCGGTGTCCCGGTCGGCCGCACCAAGATCGGCCTGTACATGGCGGTGGCCCTGTGCGCCTGGATCTCCGGGCAGCACCTGCTCTTCTCGTACGACGTGGTGCAGTCCGGCGAGGGCATCGGCAACGAGTTCCTGTACATCATCGCGGCCGTCATCGGCGGCTGTCTGATGACCGGCGGCTACGGCTCGGCCATCGGCTCGGCCTTCGGCGCCTTCATCTTCGGGATGACCAACAAGGGCATCGTCTACGCCAACTGGAACCCGGACTGGTTCAAGTTCTTCCTCGGCGGCATGCTCCTCCTGGCCACCCTGCTCAACGCCTGGGTCCGCAAGCGGGCGGAGGCCACCAAGTGAGCGCCCGAGCGAGCGAGGCCGGCGAGGCAGCCCCGACGCACGACACCGAGCGAGGAGGCACGGTGACAGCCCTGGTCGAGCTCACCGAGGTGAGCAAGTTCTACGGCAACATCAAGGCCCTCCAGGACGTCTCGCTGGAGGTCCACGCCGGCGAGATCACCTGCGTCCTCGGCGACAACGGGGCCGGCAAGTCGACCCTGATCAAGATCATCGCGGGGCTGCACCGGCACGACGCCGGCACCCTGGCCGTCGACGGCGAGGCGACCTCCCTCGCCTCGCCCCGGGACGCCCTGGACCGCGGCATCGCCACCGTCTACCAGGACCTGGCCGTGGTGCCCCTGATGCCGGTCTGGCGGAACTTCTTCCTCGGCTCCGAGCCCACCAAGGGCAAGGGCCCCTTCCGCCGCCTCGACGTGCAGGCGATGCGCGAGACCACCCGCAGCGCCCTGCTCCGGATGGGCATCGACCTGCGCGACGTCGACCAGCCCATCGGCACGCTCTCGGGCGGCGAGCGGCAGTGCGTGGCGATCGCCCGGGCCGTGCACTTCGGCGCCAAGGTGCTGGTGCTCGACGAGCCCACGGCCGCCCTCGGCGTGAAGCAGTCCGGCGTCGTCCTGAAGTATGTGGCGGCCGCCCGTGACGCCGGTCTCGGAGTGGTGCTGATCACCCACAACCCGCACCACGCCTACCTCGTCGGGGACCGCTTCGTGCTGCTCAAGCGGGGGGCGATGGCCGGCAGCCACACCAAGGACAAGATCACTCTGGATGAGCTCACCCGCCAGATGGCAGGCGGCTCCGAGCTGGAGGAACTCAGCCACGAACTGGAGCGGGCGCCCGTCCCGGACCACCTCGCGGCCACCGCCGACCAGGCCTGACCCGGCGACGCCGACGGAAGGAGCATGCCGGACACATCCCCTCATGTGTGTGCGTCCGTCCCGGTGTGATCACGGGTCCGGGACCTCCCCTCCGGAGGCCCCGGACCCATGCCCCCTGGCACAATCACCAGCAGCACCGAACGACCGCACACGAACCAAGGGACGAGATGAGCACGTACCGCGAGCTCGCGCACCGCGGCTCGGCCAGGGCCACCGTCCTCCGCACCGTCGGGACGCGCGAGCGCCGCTCCCACCTGAGCGCTCCGCGGGTCCCGACCGTCGGTATCGACATCGGGGGCACCAAGGTGGCCGCCGGAGTCGTCGACGCCGACGGCAACGTCCTCGAGAAGCTGCGCACCGAGACCCCGGACAAGTCCAAGAGCCCCAAGGTCGTCGAGGACACCATCGTCGAGCTGGTCCTCGACCTCTCCGACCGGCACGACGTCCACGCGGTGGGCATCGGCGCCGCCGGCTGGGTCGACGCCGACCGCTCCCGGGTGCTGTTCGCCCCCCACCTCTCCTGGCGCGACGAGCCGCTGCGCGACGCCCTCGCCGCCCGCCTCGCCGTGCCGGTGATGGTGGACAACGACGCCAACACCGCCGCCTGGGCCGAGTGGCGCTTCGGCGCCGGACGCGGCGAGGACAACCTCGTCATGATCACCCTCGGCACCGGCATCGGCGGTGCCATCCTGGAGGACGGCAAGGTCAAGCGGGGCCGCTACGGCGTCGCGGGCGAGTTCGGCCACATGCAGGTCGTCCCCGGCGGGCACCGCTGCCCCTGCGGCAACCGCGGCTGCTGGGAGCAGTACAGCTCCGGCAACGCCCTGGTCCGCGAGGCCCGCGAGCTCGCCGCCGCCGACTCACCGGTCGCCTACAACATCATCGAGCAGGTCGACGGGCACATCGGGGACATCACCGGCCCGCTCATCACCGACCTGGCCCGGCAGGGCGACGCCATGTGCGTGGAGCTGCTCCAGGACATCGGCCAGTGGCTCGGCGTCGGCATCGCCAACCTCGCCGCCGCGCTCGACCCGTCCTGCTTCGTGGTCGGCGGCGGCGTCAGCGCCGCGGACGACCTGCTCATCGGCCCGGCCCGGGAATCCTTCCGCCGCCACCTCACCGGCCGCGGCTACCGCCCCGAGGCCCGGATCGTGAAGGCGCAGCTCGGCAACGAGGCGGGGCTCGTCGGCGCCGCCGACCTCGCCCGGCTGGTCGCCCGCCGCTTCCGCCGCGCCAACCGACGCCGCGTGGAGCGGTACGAACGCTACGAGCGCTATGCGCAGAGCCTACGAGGGAGCCGAGGATGACTTCCGCCGAGCGACCCGCCGTCCCCCGGCAGACCCCGCCCGCCGGCGGCGACAGCCCGGCCGGGGCGACCCCGCTGGGCACCGGCCCCAGCCTGCGCCGCCGGATCGTCACGCTGCTGATCGTGGTGCTGCTCGTCGGCATTCCCGCGGGCTATCTCGTGGTCTCCGCCCAGCAGAGCCGGGAGAGCGGCAAGGACAAGGAGGGCAAGGCGGCGGCCACCGGTCTCACCAAGGGCTGGCCGTCCAAGGTCACCCGCCGCATCTACGACGTGCCGATCCAGCCGTACTCCGCCCAGGTCGCCTTCTACGAGAGCAACTCGTGGAAGGTCAGCAAGCTGTACGTGCAGTTCGTCACGTCCGACGACGGCCTGGAGCGCTTCCTGCGCACCATCGGCTCCAGCCGCGAGGAGCTGAAGGGCGGCCGCGTCACCATCGGCACCAAGGACGCCGCGACCGTCGGCTGGAACCTCGGCGCCGGGAAGGACTGGGCCGGCACCCACCACAACCAGCCGCAGCCGCAGCCCCAGCAGGACATCACCGTCGACCTCCGCAACAAGGCGCACCCCAAGGTGTACGTGGTCTCGACCGTGACGCCCTGACGCCGTTCGGGACGGTGGACGCCGGCCGGGATGACGCCCGGACCGCTTGAGCCGGCTTTCCCCGGCCGTCCCCGAGCCCGGCCGTCCCCGCGCCCGGCCCGTCCCCCGTCGCAGGCCGCCGCTTCGATGTGGCGGACACCGTTTCCGGGCCGTCGTGGTGCGGTTTCCGGTGTTGCTCCGCACTGGTCGGCCCGCGCCGCCACCGTCGACACCGAGCCCCGGCCGGCCGGAACGCGGGACGAGGCGGCCTCGTCGCGTCAGCCGTCGCCGGCCGTTCCGGAAGCGCGGTGCTACGGCAGGATGTCGCCCGGACCGATCGGGCCGGCCGGGGGGTGGGGGAGCCTGGGGGGTGTCATGAGCGTTGCGTCGACCAGGCGTTCCACCTCCGCTTCGTCCAGCGTGTCGCCGAAGAAGAGGCACCGGAAGAGCATCAGGCCCGCCCAGGAGTCGAGGACCATGGACACATCCGTGCCGGCCGGCAGGTCGCCGCGTTCGAGGGCCCGGTGGAGACACTCCGCCGATCGCTTTTTGCGCGCTCCTATGAGGTTGTCCCGCAGGGTGTCCTCGAGGCCGGGGCTTTCGGTGGTGTCCGCGATGAGGCCGGGCAGCGCTGCTCGTACTTCCCGCAGGCCGAACAGCTTGGCCAGGGTTCTCGCCGTGGCGAGCATCTCCGCCCTGCTGTCGCCCAGATCGGCGGTGGGAACCTCGGGGAACCGGTCGCGCAGGACGTCGAGGACGAGGGCGGGCTTGTTCGGCCAGGTGCGGTAGATGGTTGCCTTCCCGACGCCTGCATTGGTGGCCACACCGCCGATGGTCACCTTGATGTAGCTCTGGGAGATGAGCATTTCGTGGGTGACCGACAGGATGCGCTTGCGAGCCTCCAAATCCCGCATCGTCGTACCGGATGCGCTGTCGACCCGCGTCAGTGTGCGTTTCTGGCCCATGCTTCTCAGTTCCTCGGGATCGGAAGAGTCGAGTCGGGGCTCGCTGGGGGACACCACCACGACTCGGAGTCTCATCAGGTTAGAACGATGCGCTTCGTTCTGTCAGCCTCATGTGGGGGTGCCGGCCCGTCCTCGGGGCCCGCTGAGGCGGAGCGCGCGGGAACCGGGTCCTGCGTGTCCGCGCCGGCGGCTGGTGTTCCGTCAGAAGGGAACACCAGCCGCCGGTCACGAACGGCGCCCGGCCGGCGTCACTCCGGCTACCGCTCCAGCTCCTCCTGGAACGCCGCGGTCAGGTGCGGCACGAGCTGCTCGTCGGTGAACATGGTGTAGTGGTTGCCGGGGACCGGAACGATGTCCAGCTCACCGGCGACGTGCGCGCGCCAGTACTCCTTGCCGAGCAGCTTGATGCGCAACAGCTCCACCTCTTCCTCGGGGTGCGGCTCCTGGGCGTCGAAGACCACGACCCGGCCTTCCACCTTTCCGTCCGGGTAGTACCCCTTGAGCGCCTCGTGGTTGCGCCGCCAGACGTTCACGAACCGCAGGAACTCCTCCTCGTTGGAGGCGATCCAGTCCGGGCGGGTCGTCAGCATCGCGACGGCCTCCTTCATCGTGCGCGGCGGAGGGGCGTCCCGGTCGATGCCGGCCTCCGGCATCACGGAGGCGATCATCTGAGGGAGGGCGACGAGGAACTCCTCCTCGGTGAGCGACTCACCGACGTAGGCCTCCGGCGGGTGCGCGTCGAAGAGGTAGAGCCCCGATACCTTCTCGCCGGCGCGCTGCAGTTGCAGCGCGACCTCGACGGCGAGGTTGCCGCCGAACGAGTAGCCGGCGAGCCGGTACGGTCCGGACGGCTGCACGGCCCGCATGTGCTGGATGTAGAGCTCAGCGAGCCGGCGGATGGTCACCGGCCCGTCGCCCAGCTCCTGAGGGTAGGAGAAGGCGGTGAGCGGCCCGTCGAACTTCAGATGCTCGGCGAGACGGAAGTAGCAGAAGTTCGTTCCGCCCGCCGGGTAGATGAGGAACAGGTGGGCACCCTCACCGTCGCGGACCCGGACCGTGGGGGAAGAGGTCCCGTTCCCCTGGAGCAACTGTGCGAGATGGGTGCTCACCGCTCGGGGGGTGCGCAGGTCCGCGAAGGTGTCGACCCCGATGTCCACGCGGTAGGTGTCGAAGAGGATGCCCGCCGCGTCGACGGCGGCCAGCGAGTCGCCGCCGAGGTCGAAGAAGTCGTCGTCCAGGGAGATGTCGTCGGCCCCCAGAACCTTCTGCAGGGCTGCTACGACCTGCGCCTGCAGCTCCGACTCGGGAAAGACGCCGTCCCCGGCCGCCTCGGCGGGCGGGGTGGCCGTCGGCTCGGGCGCCGCGGTCGCGGGCCCGGGGGAGACCGGCTCGATCCAGTGGCTCGTGGGCTCGAGGGGGTAGGCCGGAAGGGAGATCTTCCTTGCCGCGCCGAGGTCCCCCAGCAGTTCGGGATCGGCCTTGGCGCCGGTGACGAAGGGGTGGGGCGCGGAGGAGTTCCCGGAGCGGGCGCCGCTGTCGAGGAAGGCGTCGAGCCCGGCGCGGGCCTCGTCCAGCGAGCCGGCCTGCACCGCCAGGCGTTCCGGCCAGTGCACACGGCCCAGGCCGAGCGTGAACGCCAGGTCGTCGAGGCGTGGCCGGGAGGTGTCGAGGTGGGCCCGCAACTGCTCGGCCTGCCGGACCAGGGCATCGGAGGTCTTGGCCGACAGCACCAGGACGTAGGTGCCGGGGGCCGGTGGCTCCGTGCGGGTCTCCGGCGTGTGGCTTCCCAGGACACAGTGCCCGTTGGTCCCACCGATACCGAAGGAGCTGACGGCCGCCGCGGTGATGGGCTCGGCCGGCACATGGGCCTCGGTGTGGATGACGTACCGGGAACGTGACAGCGGGATGTGGGGGTTGACGGCCGAGAAGTTGATCTGCGGTGGCACCACCTGGTGGTGCAGCACCAGGGCGGTCTTGATGAAGCCGACGACACCTGCCGCAGCGTCCAGGTGCCCGAGGTTGGCCTTGATGCTGCCCAGGGCGCACTCCCTGGTCGCGTCGTGGGCCTGGGACAGCGCCCGGATCTCCAGGGGGTCGCCGACCGCGGTCCCGGTGCCGTGCGCCTCGACGTAGCCGATCTCGTCGGCGTCCGTCGCGGCCGCGGTGAGGGCGGCGGAGACGGCGCGCGCCTGCCCACGGACGCTGGGCGCGGTGAACCCGATCTTGTCGGGACCGTCGTTGTTCACCGCGCTCCCGCGGAGGACCGCGTAGACCCGGTCGCGGTCCTGGAGTGCGTCCGAGAGCCGTTTGAGGACCACCACGCCGGCCCCGTTCCCGCGGATCGTGCCGGCAGCCGCCTCGTCGAACGGACGGCAGTGTCCGTCCGGCGAGCCGATGCCGCCTTCCTTGTGCAGATGGCCGGTGCGCTGCGGGACCGTGATGCTCACACCACCGGCCAGCACGACATCGCTCTCCCGGGACCGCAGGGAGGAGGCGGCCTGGTGCAGGGCGACCAGCGAACTCGAACAGGCCGACTGGACCGTCATGCTGGGACCGGTGAGTCCCAGCTTGTACGAGACCCGGGACGCCAGGAAGTCCTTGTCATTGCCGATCAGCACGGGATAGTTGAGATCGCCCGTGTCCGCCGCCTCGTCGCTGCCGAGAATGTTGTGGAGGAGATACGAGCTCATGGTCGACGAGGCGAACACGCCGATGGCTCCGGGGAACGCCTTGGGCGAGACCCCGGCGTCCTCCAGCGCGCGCCAGCACGTCTCGAGGAAGACGCGGTGCTGCGGGTCCGTGACCCGGGCTTCCTGAGGGGTGAAGTCGAAGAAATCGGCGTCGAAACGGTCGATGTCCTCGAGCACCACGCCACGGGCCACGTGGTTCGGGTGGGCGCGCATCCGCTCGCTGACCCCTGCGGAAGCCAGCTCTTCGTCGGTGAACTCGGTGACCATCGACGAGCCGTCCAGCAGGTTCTGCCAGAACGCGTCGAGGGTGCGGGCGCCGGGCAGGCGTACGGCCATGCCGACGACGGCCAGGGGCTCCTGAGCATCGCCGGCACCGGCGAACGAGGGGGTCATGGTGTTCCTGCACTCCTTGGTCATGCCGCACCTCCGGCGGCGAGAGTCAATGTGTCCAGGTGCTCTGCCAGGTCGCGTACCGTCGTGTACTCGAACAGGTCGATCATTTCGAGGTCGGGTGACACATCCCGGCGCAGGCGCTTGCACACCTGAGCCACCTGCACGGAGGTACCGCCGATATCGAAGAAGCGGTCGTCCGCGGTGAATTCGGAGAAGCCGAGTACGTCGCGCCAGACCCGGGCGACGGCGACGGCCGTGGGGGTCGCGCTGCCGTCCGTCTCGGCGAGGGACGGCGAGGTGTCCTCCTCGGGCTGTGGCCACGGCAGGGCTGCGATGTCCACCTTGCCGTTGAGCGTCAGCGGCAGTACCGGCACGGGGACGTACTGTGACGGCAGCATGTAGCTCGGCAGCAGTGCCTTCATGGGGGCGCGCAGGTCCCGGTCGTTCCGTCCCTGCGGCCGTACCACGAACGCGACCAGTTTCGGGTCCGGAGTCCGTTCGTCGAGGAGCACGGCGCAGTCCGCGACGCCGTCGATGCCGCGCAGCGCCGTCTCCACCTCACCGAGTTCGATGCGGTAGCCGCGCAGTTGGACCTGCCGGTCGATGCGCCCGAGATGGACGAGATTGCCGTCGGGCAGTACCCGGGCGAGGTCTCCGGAACGGTAGAAGCGGCCCTGCTCACCCGGCAGTTCGACGAATCTCTCGTCGGTGAGCTCCGGCTGCCCCAGGTAGCCGAGGGAAACGCCGTCGCCCGACACCAGAATCTCACCGGGGACACCGACCGGCACGGGAGCCAGCCGCTGATCGACGACCCGGATCGCGAGGTCGGCCAGGGGTCTGCCGATGGTGCTCGGGCGGCGCTCGGCGACTTCCTGCGGCGTCACCCGGTGATGGGTCACATGCACGGTCGTCTCCGTGATGCCGTACATGTTGACCAGCTCGGCCCGGGCTCCGAAGAGCTCGAACCACCGGTCGAGGCTCTGGAACTGCAGCATCTCGCCGCCGAAGATGATGTAGCGGACGCGGATGCGGTCCGTGTGCCGGTGGCCGAGGACCTGGCTGAGCTGCCGGAAGGCGGACGGGGTCTGGTTGAGCACCGTCACCGCGGTGTCGGCGAGGAACTCCGCGAACTGCTCCGGCGACTTGCGCACCGACTCCGTGGGGATGACCAGACGTCCCCCGTAGAGCAGTGCCCCGTACATCTCCCACACCGCGAAGTCGAAGGCGTAGGAGTGGAACAGGCACCATGTGTCGTTCTCGGTGAACCGGAAGTGCTCGTCGCCTGCCAGGAAGAGGCGCAGGACGTTGGCGTGGGTGACCTGCACTCCCTTGGGCTTGCCCGTGGATCCGGAAGTGAAGATCACGTAGGCGGGGTGCTGTCGCAGGTCCTGTTCCGGCAGGGCGGTGGCCGGGAGGCCGGACGCCTCGGTGAGGAGGTCGTCGAGGGGGATGCGTCCGTCGTGGTCGAGATCGCGGAAGATGCCCGGGCCGGTGATCACGGGCAGGTCCTCGAACTGGCCGAGGATGTGCCGCACCCGCGAGTGCGGGGCAGCCGGATCCAGCGGGACGTAGGTCTTGCCGGCCTTCAGAACCGCCAACAGCACGGCAATCAGGTCGCAGCCACGGTCGAGGGCGACGGCGACGTGGCCGGCCCGGACCGTCAGGAGGAGCCGGCGGGCGATCCGGTTGGCCCGTTCGTCGAGTTCACGGTAGGTGAGGTGATCTGTCCCGTACTCGACCGCGATCCGGTGAGGGTACTGCGCCGCCCGGTCCTCGAACACCGTCTGGAGCGAGGGGGCGGTCGGGAAGCGGGCGTGCCGGTTGATCATGGAGTCGATGGCTCGCGCGTGGCCGGGACCGACGCCGCGGACCTCGGAGAGCTCGACGTCGTGGCCGAGTGCCACGGAACGGAGCAGGCTCATCAACACGGCCTGCGGGTCGCTCGGCGCCATGGCATCGGCGTAGGCGAGGTGGTAGACGTAGGCGTCCCCCAGGTCCTCGACCCGGGCGACGACCGGGGAGACGAGGTCGCGGCGGTGCAGCTGAAGGTTTTCGGCCGTCCAGTCCGCGATGCGGAAGGCGAGCTGCTCGCGGTAGTAGGTGAAGGAGCTGCTGGGGGTGTGAAGTCCCATGCGCCCAGTGGGGAGGACTTCGGCGGAATGGGCGGTCAGGTCGAAGTCCTCGTGCTCGATCAACGAGCCCATGCGGCCCTCGAGGTCCCGGCACAGCTCGCCGAACGTGGCATAGCTGTCGAGGTCGCAGGCGAGCGGCAGCGTGTTGACGAAGTATCCGAACGCGATGCGCTGAAGAGGGTCCTTGCGGCGGTTGGCCAGGGGGATCGCGGTGGTGACGGTCCGGCTTCCGCTGAGGCAGCTCAGCATCAGCATGTGGATCCCCAGGAAGAAGCTGAACTTGCGCACCCCGAGTTCCGCCACGGTCTTGTCGATGGCGCTGTTCAGGTCCTGGTCCAGCGGCAGCAGGACATGGGAGCCCTCGAGAACGCCCTCGTCGTTGCGGTCGGTCTCGAGCTGTTCCAGCGCGAGGCCGGGGAGCCCGCCGAGCATCGAGCGGAAGAAGTCCTTCGCCGCCTCGGAGGCCGCGGCGTCATCGGGGAAGTCCAGAGGGCTGTACGGGGCTCCCACGGGCTGTGCCGCCGGGTCGGCGTAGAGGGCCCCGATCTGCTGCCCGAGGTTGTAGAAGCCGAAGGCGTCACAGAGCAGGTGCGACATCAGGATCGTCAGATACGAAGCGTGGTCGTCCTCGACGACCTGGTACTCGTACAGCGGCCATGTGTCGGGGGCGATGTGACGACGGGACGCCTTCGACATCTGCTCACGAACACGTTCGGTGGCGTCCCCCGGGTGGCGGACGAGGGGGACCTCGTAGTGGTGGCCCGGCTCGTACACGGCCTTGACCTCCCCGTCGCGCTCGACGAAGACGGTGTTGAACGCGACGTTGGCGTCGAGGAACGACTCGACGGCCCGGCGCAGCCGCTCGGAGTCGATGTCACCCGTCATGCGGAACGCGTACGCCAGGTTGTACGAGGTGTCCTGAGGAAAGATCGTCCCCTGCAAATAGAGCTTCTGCTGTGCAACTGTCAAATTGCCGATGCGCTCAGGCATGTGTTGTCCCCCATGAAGGATGTTCCAGAGCCGTGAGGAGCGACCTCCGGTCCAACGGCCCGTTGAGGCGGAGCTGCGGCCTGCCCGCAGGTCACGCCGAGCGGCGAAGAGCCGACGGGAGCCCGCCTGCGTCGGATGCGCGACGAGTGCCCCGCTGTGCGGAGGCTCCCGGTTGCCCTACGGCCTGTCCAGCGGCTCCCGGGACGGAGCTGGGCACTGCCGCGCACAACGGGCCTCGGGCATGCGAATTCCCCCTGTTTCGTTCCTGTCTGTCGAAGGCGCCCATTAAATGCTTTTCGGCCGCGGGAATTAACTGGCACCGATCCGGGTGCCCTGTGCGGACGTACTTCAAATGGATTTTCCGGAGCGCCGGTCCGGATCGGGCGGCTGAGAACGAATCGGCACATACGAATCGTGTACAGCCGTGTTGTCGCTCCGTGTGAAAGGTTCCGTGGCCGAGTCCCGCCGTCTTGAACTTCAAGGGAACGGTGAACTCCCAGGTCGGGGGAGTCTCCGTGGCGGCCGGGCGCTTCTGGAACGGTGCGACTCGACCCACAGTAAGCTCTCCTTCCCGGCCCGTCAAGCAAACTCCTTTGGCGAGAGGCGAGTTCGCCCGGCTAAACCCACTGTGCGCTCGGCGTCTTTCCGGAGCGGCGGAGGGACCGGCGAAAGCCGCCTTGCGGTGCAGTTAGCGCTGGTTACAGTTGCTCCCGACCGGTCCGAACAGGCGGTGTGAGGTGCCGTGTTGTCGGCTTCCGCTGAATTCGGGGCGTTTTGGGTGCGCCAACTGTAGGGGGAATGGTGAGTGTCCGCGGCGAATCAGTTATATCGAGTCGTGAAGGGAGCGGGGGAGGATCGCTGACTGAGACTCGTCCGTCCCGCCTCTCGGCCGTCGAGCTCGTGCCGGTGAGTGCGCTCACGGCCGCCGAATCGCCGCGAACGGGCGGGGAGGACCAGGAGCACACGCGGATGCTGGCGCATTCGGGAGCCGTGCTGCCACCGATCATCGTGCACCGGCCGACCATGCGGGTGGTGGACGGCCTGCACCGGCTGCGGGCGACCGTGGCACGCGGTGAGGACATGATCCGGGCCCGCTTCTTCGACGGGGACCGGCGCGACGCCTTCCTGATCTCCGTACGCGAGAACACCAGGCACGGGCTCCCCCTCTCGCTCAGGGACAGAACGACCGCCGCGAACCGCATCGTCAGATCCCACGCCCAGTGGTCGGACCGGGCCATTGCGGAGGCGACGGGGCTGTCCCCGGCGACCGTCGGCGAAATACGCCGCGTCGCCCAGGCCGGAGCGCAGCAGACCACGCGACTGGGCCGGGACGGCCGGGTCCGGCCACTGAACGCCTCTCACGGACGCTTGCGTGCCGCACAGTTGATCACCGAGATGCCGAATGCGTCTCTCCGGCAGATCGCCCAGCTCTCCGGCATCTCCCCCGGGACGGTGCGCGATGTGCGGGCGCGCCTCGGAAGGGGCGAGGACCCGGTGCCGGCCGCGCTGAAGCAAGCGGGCAGTGTCGCGTCCTTCCCCAGCCCTTCCTCTGCCGGAACCGAGGAACGGGAACCTGCGATGAAACGACAGCGGCCCGCCGAGGAGCAGCAGGCGGGCTACGGATGCAGTCCCGAAGCGGCCCAGGCGGCAACAGCCACGGCCACCGGCGGAAGACGCCGCCCGGCACTGCCGCAGCCACGGCAGTCGCCCGACGGCACCAAGGATCACGCCGCCCTGCTCGCCGTGCTGTTGAAGGATCCTGCCCTCAGATATGCGGAGAGCGGCAGGCTCCTGCTGCGTCTGCTGAGCACCGGCACACTGCCGGCCCAGCACTGGGAAGAGATGATCAATACGGTCCCGGGTCACTCCGTCGGCATGGTCAGCCAAGCGGCCCGTGTCTGCGCCGAGGCCTGGGCGGATTTCGCCGCCAGCCTGGAACGCAAAGCCTGACGCCCACCCGCAGGGGACCGGAGGGCCGGTCCTTGCGGGTGGGCGACGGCCCGTTCCCCCGGGTGGGCAACCGTGCGGAGTCCGCAGTTGCACGGGCCGGCGGACGGGTGGGCAACCGTGCGGAGTCCGCAGTTGCACGGGCCGGCGGACGGGTGGGCAACCGTGCGGAGTCCGCAGTTGCACACCGGCACGTCGCACATACATCCGGCTCCGTCCGTCGCCACGCGCGCCGGCCGGGGCCGGCCCGCACCGGCCCGTGCGTGCGGTCCACGGCGGGTTCGAGCTCCGTGCGGTCGCTTCGTACCGGCCGGTCGCCCGTGGGCATCGACGGGAGGCCGGCGCCCCTGTGCGACCGCCAGGTGGAGCCTTGGGTGCGGCCCGCCGGGGCACCGGCCGTGCGCCTCGCCGGGCAGCCGCTCCCGTCCGGCCTCCGCCGCGTGCCGGTGGCCTCGCACCGCTGCGCGCACCGAACCCGGGGCCATGAGCCCTCGCTTCGGGCACACGATCCGACGGTGCCGCTGTGCAGGCACCACGCCGATGGTGCGGGGCAGACCGGCGGACTATCGTGGGAGATGCATCAACGCACCGTGTGTCACGGATTCTCAGCGTTGACGCCACCCGGATATGAAGGTCGTTCTGTGCCTTCGGCGGAACCCGGAATCCCGGGCGTGGGTGAATCCCTTCCGCCGATTGCCAGGGCATGGTGACGGCCCCGGCGAGAAACGCATTCCGCCACTCCGCCCCCTGGGACGAGCCCGTCAGGCGATGGTCGTCAAGAGCGACATCGGCCTGGGCTGTCGCACCACCTCAGCGGCACCTTCTTTCCCGGATGCATGCACACACGTGGCCCACGACCGGGCACAGCCGCCATGACGCGTGGCGGGCGTCCTGATCGGACGCGCTCATTCCACAGAAACGGGGAAACACATGAATGACGAAACGCCCGGTCGGGGCGGCGGAGCCCCGGTCGTCACGGGGAGCGGACTGGCTCACCCGGTGGGTGTTCTCGGTACGGGGCTCTACGTACCGCGGACCGTTGTGACCAATGAGGAACTCACCAGGACCCTGGACACCTCCGATGAGTGGATCACTTCCCGGACGGGAATCAAGGAGCGCCGGTTCCTCGAGGAATCCCGCGCCACGTCGGACATGGGTATCGAGGCGGCCCGTCAGGCACTTGCCCGTGCCGGGGTCGAGGCCTCCGATGTGGATGCCATCGTGGTCACGACCTTCACGCCCGACCAGCCACTGCCGTCGACCGCCATGGTCATCGCGGAGGCCATCGGTGCGCATCGCGCGATGCCGCTGGACCTCACCCAGGCGGCCTGCTCCGGCGGCGTGTACGCGCTCGTGACGGCGGCACACCTCCTGCAGAACGCCGGCTTCCGTTACGTCCTGGTCATCGGTGCCGACGCAGGATCGCGTGGCACGGACCCGCGTGACCGCGCCACCCGTGTGTTCCTCGGTGACGCGGCGGGTGCTGCACTGCTCGGTCGTACGCCCCCCGGATTCGGGATCCTCGGCTGGCACACGGACGGAGAACTGTCCTACGAGGTGGAGATCACCGCAGGCGGATCGCGCCTGCCCACCGGGCCGGAGACCGTCGAGGCCCGGTCCCAGTACCTGAAGATGAACGGCAAGGCCGTCTGGAACATGGCCACCGAGAAACTCCCGCAGAGCATCCGCGCAACGGCGCAGCGCGCGGGAGTCGATCTGGAGGACGTGCAGCACGTCCTGCTGCACCAGGCGAACCTCAACATCATCAACGAGGCCGCCAAGGCCCTCGGCATCCCCTCCGACCGGGTGCCGACGACCGTTCAGCGGTTCGGCAACACCGCGGCTGCCAGTGTGTTCACCGTCCTTCACGAAACCGTCGAGCAGCGTGCGCGCCACGGCGACTTGATGATCATGTCTGGCATCGGTGCCGGCTTCCTCTGGGGATCGGTCTGCCTCCGTCACTTCGATCCGAGCAGTGAGGCATAGCGGTGCTCGCAGTGGTCGCCAAGAGCTCCGACCCGGTGGACCCGCTCAGCGGACTTCACGTCGGTGAGTGGCCCGAGCCCTGTGTCCCGGACGGCTGGACGACGGTCACGGTCCGCGCCGCCACACTCAACCAGCACGACCTGTGGACGCTGCGCGGCGTCGGCTCCGGTGCACAGAGTCTGCCGGTCGTGCTGGGCTCGGACGCCGCCGGCATCGACGAGCAGGGCAATGAGGTCATCGTTCACTCGGTGATCGGTGACCCCGCGGCCGGCCGGGGGGACGAGACGCTCGACCCGGACAGGACCCTGCTCGGGGACGAGCACGACGGCACGTTCGCGGAGCGTGTGGTGGTACCCCGGCGCAACCTGGTGGCCAAGCCGCCGGAGCTGTCGTTCGAGGAGGCGGCCTGCCTGCCCGGAGCCTGGCTGACCGCCTACCGCATGCTCTTCCACCGGGCGGCTGTCGGGCCGGGTGACACCGTCCTGGTCCAGGGCGCCGGTGGGGGAGTGTCCACGGCGCTGGTCGTGCTCGGCTCCGCCGCCGGACTGCGCGTCTGGGTCACCGGGCGCAGCCCGGAACGCCGCGCGCGTGCGTTGCGCCTCGGCGCGGACGCCGTCTTCCCGGCCGGGGCACGGCTGCCCGCACGGGTCGATGCCGTGATGGAGACCGTCGGCGAGGCCACCTGGGCACACTCGCTGCGCAGTGTGCGGCCGGGCGGGCACGTCGTCGTCAGCGGTGCGACGACGGGATCCATGCCGGGCGCCGACCTCGCGCACATCTTCTTCCGCCAGCTGACCGTGGTCGGTTCCACACTCGGCACCCGGGACGAACTGCGGGACCTGGCACGCTTCTGCGCCGTGCACCGGCTGGCCCCGGTCATCGACCGGGTGCTGCCGCTGGAGCGGGCCCACGAGGCGTTCCGGGCCCTGCGGGACGGGGAGGTCTTCGGCAAGGCCGTCCTCACTCCGCTGTCGGGCTGACCTGCCCGCTGACCTGCTTGCCGAGCCGGGCCCGACCGTTCGCGGCCGGGCCCGGCTCGGCGACGGATCAGCGCGGGGACAGGCGCAGGGCGCCGTCGAGGCGGATGGTCTCACCGTTGAGCAGAGGATTCTCCACGATGTGCAGAGCCAGGGCCGCGAACTCGTCGGGGTCGCCCAGCCGTGCCGGATGCGGTACCTGTGCGCCGAGCGTGGACCTCGCCTCCTCGGAGAAGCCGCCCAGCAGCGGTGTGTCGAAGAGCCCCGGGGCAATGGTGGCCATGCGTATCTTCAGGGGCGCGAGGTCACGGGCGACCGGCAGCGTCATTCCCACGATGCCGGCTTTGGAGGCCGCGTATGCCGCCTGCCCCGCCTGTCCGTCGTATGCGGCGACGGATGACGTAGCGACGATGACGCCGCGTTCGCCGCGCACTTCGTCCGCTTCGCTCATGTACTGCGCCGCCAGGCGTATCACATTGAAAGTGCCGATCAGATTCACCGCGAGCACCTGCTGGAATTCCGCGAGTGGGAACGGTCCGCGCTTTCCCATGGTTTTCACGGCGCTCGCCACACCGGCGCAGCTGATGACCGCACGCAGGTCACCCAGCGCACGTGCTGCGTCCAGGGCGGCTTTCGTCTCCGTCTCGCTCGTGACGTCCGCGGCCACGAAGACCGCCCGGTCACCCAGGGCCCGCGCGACCTCCGCGCCCCGTTCGGAGGACCGGCCGGTGATGACGACGCTCGCCCCGGCCCGGACCAGTCTCCTGGCGGTGGCCAGTCCCAGTCCCGAGCTGCCTCCGGTCACCAAGGCCACGCTTCCAGCGATATCCACCTGTGTTCGTCCCCTCCATTGAGCGCTCTTGTACGTCGGTGCCGCGGCGCCCGATCATAAGCTCAAATTCCGGAACATTTACTGTGCAGCCGGGGGCCGTCGCCCTCCGGCAATTCCGAAGGGAAAGCATCGTGTTTCGTCATGCAGGGGAACCCGGTCTGTGGATCGCCGGGCCGGACAACGGCCTTCCGCTGGTTCTCGTTCACGGAGTCCGGCTGTCGGCCCATATGTGGAGCCCGGTGGCCGCGCGACTCGCGGAGACGTACCGGATCACCGCCTGTGACCTGCCGGGTCACGGCGCTCTGGCCGGCCGGCCGTTCACCGTTGAGGGAGCGGTCCGGCAGGTCACCTCCGCCGTCGACGAGGCCGTCCGGGCCACCGGCCGTAAGCCGGTCGTCGCCGGCACGTCCCTGGGCGGGCTCGCCACGCTCGCCTACGGGGCGGGGCGGCACGGTGGCGCCGCCGGTCTGTTCGCCCACGGAGCCACGCTGCGCACCGACGGGCCGCTGCTGGGCCCGCACCGCTGTGCCGCGCAGCTGATGCGCTGGCTCGGGGCGCGTCGGTCCCAGCGTGTCCACAGCCGGCTGTTGCGCGGGTCGCTGCCGGACGAGAGTTACCGGGCGGTCATGTCAGGTGGCCTCTCCCCGCATGGGTTCACGCAGGCCATGGCCGCCATCTCCCGTCAGGACATGCTGAGCGTGGTGTCCGGCATCACCACGCCCCTGATCCTCGCCAACGGGCTGGGCGACCCTCTCTTCCGCGTCCAGGAGCGGCAGTTCCTGCACAGTGCTCGTCGTTCGGGCGCTCCCGTCCGCCTCGTACACGTCCCGGGCCCGCACCTGCTGTCCCTCACCGATCCGATGGTCTTCGCGCGCGTGCTGGAGCGGGCCTGTGAGGAACTGCTGTCCATGGCCGGATCCCGCGGGTGAGTGAACGCCACTCGTGGCTGTCCGGACGGCTACGGCCGCACGGTGCCGGCCGTCCGCGGGCCGGGGTCGCCGCCCCGTGTTCCGGCGATGTACACCGCGATCGCGGCGATGTCGTCCGTGGCGGCCGAGGGCGGCAGCGAGGGGGCGACGATGTGGCTGATCGTCATGCGGACGACGGCATCCACCATGAGGCGCCGCCGTTCGGGGGTGACACCGGGCCATGCCTCTTCCACATAGGCCGCGACGACGTTGTACGCGCTGTCGAAGACTGCTTCGGACCGGGTCGTGAGATGAGTGAGAAGTGCCCGGTTCTGCCCCGTGTCACTGGCGATGAGGGACTTCAGCAGCGGATTCTCCGCGGCGAGGCGCAGGGCGAAACCCACACCCGCGGCGGTGCTCCTGCCCAGGTCGTCCCGGTGTTTGCTCAACTCGGCGACGATGCCGTGCAGGAAGCGCTCCGTCTCGCGCTCGATGAGCCCACGTCCCACCGCGTCGAGCGACGGGAAGGTGTCGTGCACGGCGGCCCGGGTGACATCCGCGGCCTTGGCTATGTGCGACATGCGGAGCCTGGCCCAGCCCGCCGTCGTCACCAAGTGGTACGCGGCGTCGAGGATCCTGTCGCGCAGTTCGGAGCCGGCGCCGGGCTCGGGGACCTGGTTCATATGTGGCCTGTTCGCTGGGAGGTCGGCAGGAGGTGAGCTGAGTACGGCTGCCCCCGGCCGACGCCGGGGGCAGCCGTACTCAGCCCTCGACGGCAAGTTTCAGGCGGGTCAGCGTAGTGCGCATGCCCATCCGGTTGACCCTCGCGCGGTCGACCGGTCGCGTGCCCGTGAAGAGCAGTCCCAACAGCTCGGTGAACCGGGCCCCGCGCCCTCTGCGAAGGTCCTGCCAGTGCTCGGTGACGGTCGTGCCGCCCTCCGGTGCCGGTGCGAGGCGGTACCCCCACAACGCCACGGGGAGCCCGAAGATGCTCACCCGGAAAGAGAACTCCCGGCCCGGCTCCGCGCTGGTGACCCGGCATGAGGTGAACCACAGGGCCGCCTTCCGCCGGTTGAATCCGATGAAGGACATGCCCGTGCCGACAGGGCCGCGACCCGCCCAGACGGCCCTGCATTCGGGGCTCCACTCTCCCATCCGCCGTACGTCGCTGACGGCGCTGTACACGGTCTGGGGAGGGGCGCCGATCCAAAGGCTCTCCTCGACGGACCACTGTCGGTTCATGCGGACCTCCTGCGCTGCGGGCTGACTCTTCAGGTGGCCCCTGCCGTGCGAGGCAGAGGGAGGGCCGGTCGGCGTACCCACCGCCACGGGGGTGCCCCCTAGCGCCAACTAGGCGCTGTAGCAAGCCTGTTGGGCGGACAGGAATGACGCTTGACGCGGCGACCACCGATCCATAGCTTAAGTCGAGACGGCCCGTTCTGACAGGCCGCAACCGTGACACGTGAGCAACCCCTTCTACGGCCGGCTCACGGTCTGCCATGTACTCCGGCGACCCCTCGACCCGCAGTGCGCCCTGGCACCTGCCCTGGACAAGGCCCTCCTTTCGAACCAATGGAGCGTGACGTAATGCTGAGCTATGGGTCGTACATAGCCGGCCAGGACCGGCCCGGCACCGACTGGGTGTACACCGTGCGGTCCTCCGCAATGCTGCGTGACTTCTTCGGATCGCTGACGCTCAAGCGCGGTCTGGAGAAAGGGACCTTGTCCCCGGATCAGGCCCCCGAGCAGGTGGTGGGCCGATGTTCGACTGCTGATGCGCTCGACAGGGAGGCCGCGCTGGTCGCGGCCTCCGCCGCCGCACGGGAATGGCGGCTGGTCCCGCTGGCCACCCGTATGCGGATGGTCGAGGAGTTCCGGGCGCTCGTCCTCGAGAAGTACGAGGAAATCACCGACCTGATGGTCGCCGAGGGGCATCCGAGGTCGCTCGCCCACTGGGAGCTGACCGGGCTGCTCGCCAACACCAGTCCGGAGACCAGGGAGTGGCTGGCGGCACAGATGGAGAGCCGGCAAGTGGTCGGTCCCCGAACGATGACCATCCGTCGGGTCGCCGACGGAGTCGTGTGCCTCAATCCGCCGCAGAACGCCACCGTCGCCAACTCCATGCTCGGTGTCTGGGCCCTGGCGGCGGGCAACGCCCTGGTCGTGCGTGCCCCCCGCAGTGCACCGCTCGGTGTCCTGCACGCCATGCACCGGTTGGTGATCCCCGCACTCGAGCGCGTCGGTGCCCCGCCGGGCGTCCTCAACATCATCTGTGCGGACGCCGGTGAGACCCTCGGTCACTGGCTGGACAGCCCGCTGGTCGACGACATCATGTACTTCGGGGGCAGCGACAAGGGCCTCGCCTTCGGCGCCGACTGTGTGGCACACGGAAAGAAGCCGGTGCTGGAGCTGGCCGGCAACGACACCGCCGTCGTCTGGCACGACGCCGACCCGGACCACGCGGCCGACGCGCTTGCGGAAGCGTTCTACGGCTCCGGGCAGATCTGCATGGTGCCGAACCGTGCGGTCGTGCACCCCGCGATCGCGGACGAACTGCTCGAGCGGCTGCGCGTGCGAGCAGCACAGCTGCGGCCGGGCTACCCGGAGACCCCCGGTGTCCTGCTGTCCCCCGTGCTGCGGCCCGAGTCCTACTTCACCGTCCTGGAGCAGGCGCTGGCCGGTGGAGCCGAGTTGGTCTGCGGCGGTCGCCGGATCGACGTGGACGGCCGCGCCGACGACATCGGGCTCTTCCTCGAACCCACGGTGCTGCGGGTCGACGGTCTGAAGGCGGCGGCCGACATCGATGCCGTCCGCCACGAGACCTTCTTCCCCCTGCTGCCGGTGATCGTGCCCGAGCACGCCCCCGACGCCGAACTCCTCGATTCCGTCATCGACTTCGTCGAGGCCAATGAGTACGGGCTGCGCAACTCGCTGTGGACCGGGGACGAGTCGGTCGTGGAGCGGTTCGTCGCCGGTGTCGGCAACGCGGGTCTGCTCAAGGTCAACGACTCGCACATCGGGTTCCTGCGGCTTCTGCCGTCCCACGGAGGGAACGGCATGACCGGGGGGCCCGGCGGAGAGGCCAACTACCCCATGCTCCGCACCTCGCGCCTGCAGGGCGTGAGCGTTGCGCAGGGTGTGCGTCCGCGGGACGCGGTGTTCGACGCGATGAGCGAGGCGGAGACAGCGGTATGACGCGCTCGATGGACCTGGCCCGCGAGGCCTGCGACACCTTCCTGCCCGGACTGACGGCAGATCTGTCCGCTGTGCCGCTGGACGTACTGGAGTCGCATACCAGCCCGGGGCTGGAGGCGTTCCGCCGCGCGGGGGGACCGGGCCTGCTGGTGCCGGCCCAGTACAGCGGAGCTGGTGCCAACGCGCTGGAGGCGGTCCGGGTGGCCCGGGCGCTGGGCGCGCTCTCGCCCTCCCTCGCAGTGGCCGCGACGATGCACAACTTCTCGGTGGCCAGCCTGGTCGCCCTGGTCGGCTCGGCCGACGCCGGGGGCCTGGAGTGGCTCCTCGTCGAAGGCATCGCCCGGGACCGTCTGCTGGTGGCGTCCGGATTCGCCGAGGGCAGGGCGGGCCAGGGAATTCTCAGCGCCGTCATGACGGCCCACCGGGTCGACGGCGGGTACCGCGTGACCGGGTCGAAGAAGCCCTGCAGCCTCTCCCGCTCGATGGACCTGCTCACGGCCAGCGTCACGGTGCCGTTGCCGGACGGGGGCAGTGAACTGGGGGTGGCGCTCATTCCGGCGGCCTCCCCGGGGATCACCCGGCACCCGTTCTGGACCAGTCCCTACCTCGCGGGCGCCGAGAGCGACGAACTCCGGCTCGATGAGGTGGAGGTGCCCGACGAGCTGATGCTCAAGCCGAAGGCGGAACTCGGCGGTGGCCTCGACACCCTGCAGACCGTCGCTTTCGTCTGGTTCGAGATGCTGGTGACATCGGCGTACACCGGGGTGGTGGGGCGGCTGGTCGAGCAGGCCCTGTCCGGCGGACGCGGCAGTGTCACCGACCGCGCGGCACTGGTCACCGGGCTGGAGGCAGCTGTCGCGCTGATGGAGAACCGGGCCAGGGCCGCCCTGGAGGGCGAGGTCGGGGAGGACGACCTCGCCGCTGTCCTGACGGCCCGGTTCGCCGCCCAGGACCTGCTGGTGGACACCGCGGACCGCGCGGCCGAACTGCTCGGCGGCATGGCCTACATCACCTCGGCGGACATCGGCTACCTGCTCGCCGTGAGCCGGGCGCTCGCCTTCCACCCGCCCTCCCGGTCCAGCAGCGCGCAGGCGCTTCTCGACCATCAAGCGGGCCGGCCACTCAGGCTGTCCTGACCGACCGGCACGTGCGGCCGGCCTCGGACCCCTGCCGAGGCCGGCCGTACGTCGCCGGCCCGCACCTCCGACGATCTGCGCACGTTTCTCCGTCTTCGCTCCATCATCAGGAAGGACCGCTCGGCAGTGGTACAGGCCTTGGATCCGGCGTTCTCGTCCCGCACGGACGGGAGCGGTCCGGACGACATCGCAGCCCTCTATCGTGCTCATCTCAGCCGCGGCCGCGGAAAGCTCGGTGAGATGTTCGGCGGCCAGATCGAGGCGTCCTCCGCCGGAGCCGTCGTACGGACCTCGGACGGCCGTGAATTCCTCAACTGCGGTGGCTACGGCGTCTTTCTGGCCGGCGCCTGCCACCCCCGGGTGGTCCGGGCCGTGGAACAACAGGTCCGCACCCATCCGCTCTCCACCAGACTTCTGCTCGAACCCTCCGCCGCGCATGCGGCGGCCGCCCTCGCCCGCGTCGCACCCCCCGGCCTCGAACGGGTGCACTTCACCGGTTCCGGCGCCGAGGCGGTCGAGACCGCCCTGAAGCTGGCAAGGAGCCAGGGCCGCCGACGGCTGGTGTCCATGGTCAACGGTTTCCACGGAAAGACTCTGGGCGCGCTGACGGTGACCGCGAAGCCGCTCTACCAGGATCCGTTCCGCCCGCTGCTGCCGGACGCGGTACACGTACCCTTCGGCGACCCGGCTGCGCTCGCCGAGGCACTGGGCAGCGACGCCTCCGACACCTGTGTCGTCGTCGAGCCGGTCCAGGGCGAGGCGGGCGTGGTGATTCCGCCGGACGGCTACCTCAAGCAGGTGGAGCAGCTGTGCCGCCGCACCGGTGCCTTCCTCGTGGTGGACGAGGTGATGACCGGCCTCGGCCGCCTCGGCACCTGGTGGGGCGCCGACCGTGAGGAGGTCACCCCCGATGTTCTGCTCGTCGGCAAGGCGCTGAGCGGCGGTGTGGTCCCGGTGGCGGCCGCCATCGCCACCGACGAGGCATTCGCCGCGTTCGACCGCGACCCTTTCCTGCACACGTCGACGTTCTCCGCGGCTCCCGTCGCGATGGCAGCCGCACGAGCCTCGATCGAGGTCATCGAGGAGGAGGGCCTGGTCGGCCGGGCCCAGCGGTCGGGCGCCCGCATCCTCGCCCTGCTGACCGACATCCTCACCACCCACTGCCCGCACCTGGTGCGCGAGGTCAGGGGCCGGGGCCTGCTGATCGCAGTGGAGTTCCGGGATGCCGGCCTGGTCGGGGAGTTCATTCTGGACCTCCTGGACCACGGGGTGGTGGTCAACCACTCACTCAACGCCCACGCGGTGGCCAGATTCACCCCGCCCGCGATTCTCACCGAAGGCGATCTCGAGCGCCTGGCGACCGCCGTCGAAGCGGCGGCGCGTGCCCTCGGCGCCCGGGCCCCCCTCCCTGTCACAGAACCGTCCCAGCCGCCCCACCAGTGAAGGAGAAACAGAACATGAGAGCAGTGCAGTTGGAGGTCGGCTTCGAGGGCGTTCAGCCGCAGGACGCCTACGCACGGATCGCGGACTTCGAGCGGTATCCCTCGCTCGTAGCCGCCGTCCGTCAGGTGACCGTCCACCCCGGGACGCCCCCCGAACCGCTCCACAGCGACTGGGAGGTGGACTTCCGCAACGGTGTGCTCAGCTGGTCCGAGGCGGACACCTTCGACGACGATCACCAGGCCATCACCTTCGAACAGACCAGTGGTGATTTCGAGTCCTTCACCGGCCGGTGGCAGGTGGAGGCCGACGGTGACGGATGCCTGGTCCGGTTCGAGGCGACGTTCGACTTCGGACTCCCCAGCCTGGCCGGCATCGTCGAACCAGTGGCCGAACGGGTCCTGCGGGAGAACATCCTGGCCATTCTCGACGGGCTGCTGAACGGTGCTCAGTCCGCAGCCGCCACGGTCCCCGGCCCCCGAGTCGAGGCGTGATGGATCACGCCAACCGCTTCGAGACCCTGACCACCTACCGGCTTCTGCGCGCCGAGTACCTGGTGGGCTTCCTGCTCTCCGCAGGACTGCTGGCAGCCCACTACGACGAGGTGCGGTGGCTGCACGCCATCGCGCTGTTCGCGTACATCGACGTGATCGGATATCTCCCCGGCACCCTGGCCCACCACCGTGCCAAGGGAGGACGTATATCCCGGACGTATTACGTGCTGTACAACACCATGCACAGCTGGCTCACCGCCGGTGTCGTCGCTGCCCTGTGGGCGTGGCTGGTCGAGCCCGAGTGGGCGCTGCTGGCCATCCCGTTCCACCTCTGCGGAGACCGGGGACTTCTCGGCAACTTCCTCAAACCCTTCAGCGTGCCGTTCGAGCCCGCCCCCCACCCGGCGTTCGTCGGCTTCACCCGGCGGCTCGCCGACGAGCGCGCCGTCCAGTACGTCCGCCCGGAGCCCGTGCGGACGCGGGGGGCGCAGGTGCCGGGGGAGCGGGTATGAGCCTCCAGGCCGTGGCCGAGCCCTCCGCGGCGGAAACCCTCCGCGTTCACGCGGATCATCCCAGCGCCTTCCTCGCCCTCAACGCGAGGACGCGGCACTTCCACGGGGTGCGGGCACCCGGCCTGATCGCGTACACGACCAGAGGGCGGCACGTTGTCCAGTTCGGTGGTCCCTTCGCCCCGGTGCAGAGCCGGGCCCAGCTGCTGACGGAGTTCCGCTCCGCCCTCGACGCCCGTCTGACCGTGGCCCAGCTCCGGGCGGCCGACATCCCGCTCTACGCGGAACGCGGGTTCGCGATCAACCAGATGGGGACCTCCTACAGCATCGACCTGACGCAGTTCACCACCCGCGGCAAAGCGCTGGCCAAGGCACGCCAGAACACCTCCCGTGCGCGGCGCGACGGCGTGACGGTCGTCGAAGTCGATGAGCGCAACCCCTCTCCGCGGAATGCGGAACTCGCGGCCATCGACGAGGCGTGGCTGCGGGACAAGGGCCGCCACGTCAAGAAGCTCGACTTCCTCGTGGGCGAACGCGGAGGCCCGGGAGCCCCGCTGCGGCGCACCTTCGTCGCCCGGCTCCGGGGGCAGACCATCGGGTACATCACCTATTCGCCGGCGTACGGCGCCCGCCCCGGCTGGCTCTACGACCTGACCCGCCGGCTGCCCGGCAGCCCGGTGGGTACCGTCGAGCTGATCAACCTCACCGCCCTGCAGCGATTCCGGTCCGAGGGTGCGGCCTGGCTCCACCTGGGCCTGACCCCATTCGCCGGCCTGGCCCCCGAGCACAGCCCGCCCTGTGCCAGTCGCCTGCTGGACCGGGCCGTCACCCTGCTCGCGGAGCGCGGCAAGGCCGTCTACCCGGCGCGCAGTCAGGAAGCCTTCAAGCTCAAGTGGGCGCCCCACGTCATCGAACCGGAGTACGCCGCCTTCGAGGGAGGCGCCACTCCCGGAGCCGTCTGGAACCTTCTCCGGGTCGTCCGAGCCCTCTGACCGGCCCCTCCCCGCAGATCCCGCCTCCGAACCACCCTCCCCGATGGAGCAATCATGACCACGAGCCCTGTCTCGCCCGCCCTGCCCGCAGAGGTCGACCTCCGGGAGGCTCCCGGTGTCCTGGAGGGCGCCCGGAACCTGGAACTGACACCGGAGACCTGTGACCTCGTCTACTGGTTCGACCATGTCGCGGGCGGGATGCTGCGCCAGTTGCGGGACGGCACGATTCCCGATCCCGAGCCGACCCCTGCGGTGCTGGAGCCCGGCCCGCTGCGGGACGCCCTGCTCACGGAGTTCTCCTTCCGCCACCTGGCCGAGGCCAAGGCGACCAGGGCGCTGACCCAGCTGGTCTTCCACGCGCCGGACGACGCATGTCTCGAGTTCTTCTCGACCCAGCTGATCGACGAGGCCAGGCACGCCCGCGCCTTCCGCGACCACCTGCTGCGCATCGGCGTCCCGGCGGACGAACTCGCCGCCACCGTGGACCGGGTGGCCGCGGCGGACCGTGCCGCGGTGCTGGACCCACTGGAGGACTTCGGCCTCACCGTGCTCCGTGACAACGGCGACTTCTACGGTGGCGTGCTCGTGCTCACCATCCTGGTGGAGGGCGTTCTGGCCCCCGCCGCCGAGCTCAGTGAACGCAAGTGGCGGTGCTTCGACCCCGCCGCCGCGCTGATCGAGCGGGCCGCGAACGTCGACGAGATCCGTCATCTCACCGTCGGCAGTTCGGTGATCCGGCGTCACCTGACGGACCGTCCCGAGGAGCGGGACCGGCTGCTCGACGTCATCGGCAGGGGCCGTGAACTGTGGGAGAAGCTGCCCATGCAGGAGATGCTCATGAAGCGCGAGACACTCTTCCAGCAGGGACTGCAGGAGCACGGTGCGTCGGCCGGGCAGTACGAGGTCTGGCCGGGACGCCTCTTGGTGGACACCACGCCCGAGGAGCGGCTGACCGTCGCCGAACGCTGGTCACAGGAGACGCAACAGGTCCGCCTGGAACACATGCTCCTCGAGGAGACGGCCCGATGACGTCGGCCGAGCTTGCCATTCCGGTACCGGGCCGGGACGTCACGCTGGCCGCAACGCTCATGGAGCCCGAACAGGGTCCGGCCGCGGTGGTGGTGCTGTGGCCCGCACTCGGGGTCAAGGGCTCGTACTACGGGCCGTTCTGCACCGAACTCGTCCGCAAGGGCTTCGCCGTGGTCTGTGTCGACCTGCGCGGGCAGGGAGGGAGCAGGCCGCGGGTCGGCCGGTCGGCCCGTCACGGCTATCACGAGCTGGCGACCCGGGACTGGCCGGCGGTGCTGGAGGTGGTGCGCCGGAGGTACGCCGGGATTCCCTGCTACACGCTGGGGCACAGCCTCGGTGGTCAGGTGTCGGTCCTGCACGCGGCGTCCGCCCCGGACTCGGTCGACGGTGTGGTGCTCGTGGCCGCTGGGTCGGTCGACCACCGCGGCTTCCCGGGCGCCGGTGCCCTGCGGGTGTTCGCGGCCACCCATCTCGTCGCCGGTGTCGGTACCGCCTTCGGCTACTGGCCCGGCGACCGCCTCGGCTTCGCCGGACGTCAGTCGGCGGTGCTGGTGAGGGACTGGGCCCGGATATGCCGCACGGGCCGCTTCGAGCCGACGGATGCCGACGTCGACTACGAGTCCCTGCTCGCGGGGCTGACTCTGCCGGTGCTGGCCGTGTCGGTCGAAGGAGACGACATGGCGCCGGGTTCGGCCGTGGACCGCCTCTGCGCGAAGATGCCCGCGGCGACCGTGCAACGTCACCACCACGGCACCGGCGCAGGCCGTCGGCTCGATCACTTCCGATGGGTGCGGGACTCCGGGGCGATCGCCGACCGGATCGGCGACTGGGCGGCGGCCGCGCCCACCGGATGACCGCCGGCCGTTCGCCGGCGGGCTCCGCCCGAGTGCGGATGAGCGCTGCCGCCCGCTGTTCCCGACCGTCACCCCGGGGCAGCGGGCGGACCGCTTCAGCTTCCACGCAGCACGGCGCACAGATCACGGACGGGAACGGTCCTCGAAGGAGCCGCTTGTACGATACGCGGGCGTCAGATTTGACGTACGTCGCGAAGAGCGGTGTCCCGGATCACATCCTGGCCCCTCGGGTGGGACATACCCGCGTGAAGGCGACGGGGTACGGGAAGCCGGGCGTGGACGATCTTCGTCCGGCAGCTGGAAGTCTGGGGTGGCCCGGTGGAGACCGCAACCCCCGGCGGTGAGATTTTGTGAGATGTGGGAACGTGAGCCGGTGAGCGAGACGACGCCGAAGACCCTGCAATACCGCGTTGACGGGCCGGAACAGGCCCCGGTGCTGGTGCTGGGCCCCGCCCTGGGCACCACCTGGCACATGTGGGACCGGCAGGTCCCCGAGCTGACCCGGCACTGGCGTGTCCTGCGCTTCGACCTGCCCGGCCACGGCGGCGCGCCCGCCTACCCCGCACCGGCCGTGACGGACCTCGCCGACCGTCTCCTCGCCACCCTGGACGAGCTCGGCATCGAGCGCTTCGGCTACGCGGGCTGCTCCATCGGCGGCGCCATCGGTGCCGATGTGGCCCTGCGGCACCCCCGGCGCGTCGCCGCCCTCGCGCTCGTCTCCTCCGCGGGCCGCTTCGGCACCGCGGACGAGTACCGGCAGCGCGGCGTGATCGTCCGCACCAACGGTCTGGACCCCATCGCCCGCTCCGTGCCGGAGCGCTGGTTCACCCCGGCCTTCGCCACCGCCCAGCAGGCGATCGTCGACTGGTCCGTGCAGATGGTGCGCACCACCGACCCGGGCTGCTACATCGCGTGCTGCGAGGCCCTCGCCGCGTTCGACATCCGCGGTGACCTCGGCCGGCTCGCCGTCCCGACGCTGGTCCTCGCGGGCGCCGAGGACCAGGTGACCTCGCCCGCGGACGCCCGGGTCCTCGTTGCCGGCATACCCGACGCCCGCCTCGCGCTGGTCCCCGGCACGTCCCACCTGGCGCCCGTCGAGCAGCCCGGCGCCGTCACCGACCTGCTGGTGCGCCACTTCACGACCTCCTGGCAGGACTCGCCCACGACGATCATGGCGCCGGTGCCCAAGCCCGTCGCCACGCCCGCCCCGACGCCTTCGTCCACGTCCACGCCCGCGCCCACACCCACGCCCGCACCGACTCCGGCGCCGCAGGCCGCCCCCGCTCCGACCCCGCAGCCCGGCCCGGTCGCCGAGATCGCCGCCGAGGCGCCGCCCCAGGTGCCGTCCGGCCCCCGCCCGGACCCCTACGACGCGGGCATGCAGGTCCGCCGCGCGGTGCTGGGCGACGCGCACGTCGACCGCGCCGCGGCCGCCGCCGACGCCTTCACCGGTGACTTCCAGGAGTTCATCACGCGCTACGCCTGGGGCGAGGTGTGGACCAGACCCGGCATCGACCGCCGCACCCGCAGCGTCATCACCCTGACCGCCCTGGTGTCCGGCGGTCACCTCGACGAACTCGCCTTCCACACCCGCGCCGCGCTGCGCAACGGTCTGACTCCCGCCGAGATCGGGGAAGTTCTGCTGCACACCGCCGTCTACTGCGGTGTTCCGGCCGCCAACTCCGCGTTCAAGGTGGCGCAGGAGGTCATCCGGCAGGAGACCACCCCCGAGGCGTAGCAATATGGGCCCCGTAACGGATCAGTGGACCGGGAGGACCCATGGAGCTGACCAAGAAGGGCCACGCCTGCATCCGGCTGGAGAAGGACGGCCAGGTGCTCGTCATCGACCCCGGAGCCTTCAGCGAGGAGGACGCGGCGGTCGGGGCCACCGCCGTGCTGGTGACCCACGAACACCTCGACCACTTCCACGAGGGCCGGCTGCGCGCCGCCCTGGAGGCCGAGCCGTCGGCCGAGATCTGGACCCTGCGCAGCGTCGCCGACCAGCTCGCCGCGGCGTTCCCGGGCCGGGTGCACACCGTCGGCCACGGTGACACCTTCACCGCGGCGGGCTTCGAGGTGGAGGTGCACGGCGAACTGCACGCCGTGATCCACCCCGACATCCCCCGCGTCACCAACGTCGGCTATTTCCTGGACGGATCGGTCTTCCACCCCGGAGACGCGCTGACCGTCCCCGGCCGCCCGGTGGACACGCTGATGCTGCCGGTGCACGCCCCGTGGAACAAGGTGTCCGAGGTCATCGACTACGTCCGCGAGGTGAAGCCGCAGCGGGCGATCGACATCCACGACGCGCTGCTGACCGATCTCGCCCGGCCCGTCTACGACCGGATGCTCGGCCCGGACGGTCCCGGTGTCGGCGGCACGGAGCACCGGCGGATGACCCCGGGGGAGAGCAGCCCGCTCTGAACCCCGGTCCCGGCCGCGGGCCCCTGGGGCTCTCGCCCGTCCCGGGGCCGGGCGGGGCCCGCTGTCCGAGCCGGGCGGTACATTCGGGTCCATGCGCATCGCGACCTGGAACGTCAATTCGATCACCGCCCGGCTCCCCCGGCTGCTGGCCTGGCTGGAGAGCAGCGGCACCGACGTGCTGTGCATCCAGGAGACCAAGTGCACCGACGAGCAGTTCCCGCGCGAGCAGCTCCGGGAGCTGGGCTACGAGGCCGCGGTCAACGCCGACGGCCGGTGGAACGGCGTGGCACTGCTGTCCCGGGTCGGCCTGGAGGACGTCCGCCCCGGCCTCCCGGGCGGCCCCGACTACGACGGCGCCCAGGAGCCCCGCGCCCTCTCCGCGACCTGCGGCGGCGTCCGCGTCTGGTCGGTGTACGTGCCGAACGGCCGGGAGGTCGACCACGCCCACTACGCGTACAAGCTGGCCTGGCTGGAGGCGCTGACCAAGGCGGTCTCGGAGGATGCGGCGGGGGAGCGGCCGTTCGCGGTCCTCGGTGACTACAACATCGCCCCCACCGACGAGGACGTCCACGACCCGTCCGTCTTCGAGGGACTGACGCACGTCACCCCGGCCGAGCGCGAGGCGCTCGCCGCCCTGCGCGGGACGGGTCTGTCGGACGTGGTCCCGCGCCCGCTGAAGTACGACGTGCCGTTCACCTACTGGGACTACCGCCAGCTCTGCTTCCCGAAGAACCGCGGCATGCGCATCGACCTGGTGTACGCGAACGGCCCCTTCACCCGGGCGGTGAAGGACGCGTACGTGGACCGCGAGGAGCGCAAGGGCAAGGGCGCCTCCGACCACGCCCCGGTGGTCGTGGACCTGGAGCTGTAGCCGCCGGGCCGGGACCTCTCGCCGCCGGTCAGGGCCCTGGCCCGGTTCCGGCCCCGGTGCAGGTCCCGGCCGTTGGGGTCAGGGCACCAGCGTGCGCAGATCCACCGACTCGGCGAGCGCTCGCAGCCCCGCGTCCCCGGGGTGCAGATGGTCGCCGCTGTCGTACGCCGGCAGCATCCGTGTGGGCCGGGCGGGGTCCCGGATCACCGCGTCGAAGTCCAGCACGGCGCCGAACACCCCGGCGCCGTTCCGGGCGCCCTCCTGACGCAGCCAGGTGTTGACGGCCGCCCGCCGGGCCTCGACCTCCGCCGAGCAGCCCGGGTAGCCCTCGCAGGGCGCGATCGTCGCCGCCACCACCCGCAGCCCCCGCGCCCGCGCCCGCTCCGCGACCGCCCGCAGCCCGGCGACGACCTCCTCCGCCGGGGTGCCCCAGCGGACGTCGTTGATCCCCTGGAAGACGACGACCGTCCGCGCCCCGGTCGCGGCGAGCACATCGCGGTCCAGCCGGTGCTGGGCGCTCACCCCGCCGGTGTCGGTGCTCACCCCGTCGCCCGGGTACCGGTCGGTGACCACGCGGTTCGCGGAGATCCCCGCGTTGAGCACCCCGTAGCGGGGCACGGCGCTCTGCTCCCGCAGCCGCCCGGCCAGCACGTCCGGCCAGCGCCGGTTGGCGTCCACGGTCGACTTGTCGCCATCGGTGATGGAGTCGCCGAGCGTCACCACCGAACCCGGCCCGCCCCCGGTGTCGACCCCGGTGAGCAGCGGCCACGTGGTGAGCGACTCGGTGAAGGTGCCGCCGTCGAGGTCCCCGGTGCGGTCGCCGCTGCCCGGAGCGCTGAGGAACGAGCGCTGGTTGGCCCGGCTGTGCACCGGTACCTCCGTCACGGTGCCCGGAAGGTGGATGCTGACCAGCAGGTTCGCATCCGGCGGCACCCGGAACCCGAGCGGGTCGCTGTACGCCTCGGCGCCCGCGGGGATCGCGGTGCCCGGCCGCCCGCCGAAGCGCAGCGGCACCGGCCGGGCCGCCGCGGCGGCCCCGGACCCCTGCACCGCCACCGAGGCGTGCCCGATGCGGGCCGGTGTCCGCGCGAAGGTGTTGGCGAGCCGGATACGGACCCGGGGGCCGCCCGTGCTGGTGTGCACGACGAGCCGCAGCGTCCGGTCCGTCCACGGCCCGACCGCGGTGTACCCCGAGGCGGGCGCCGACCAGCTGCCCGTCCAGCCGCCCGCCGGTTCCCGCACCGCCGCGGCGAAGACGTGCAGGTCGGCGCCGGGGCCGGGGTCCGCGGGAAGCGTCACGGAGCTGATCTCCCGGCCCCGGGCCACCGGCACGGCGACCGCGTACAGCCGGGCGGTCTCCGCGAGCGGCCCGTCCGGTGTGTTGAGGTGCGGCAGGGCCACCGCCTTGGTGCTCAGCGGACCGGTGCGCCAGTCGGGCGCGGTGAGGGTGTACGTGCTGCGGGAGCCGTCCCGGTAGTGCACGGTGCCGGTGCCGACCGCCGTCCCGCCGACCCCCGCGACCAGGAAGGACACCGCGTCGCCGCGACCGCTCAGCCGCACCTGCTGGCCGTCGGCGCGGACGTTGTCGGGTCGCCCGGCGGCGGACCGAGGCCAGCTCAGCCGGGCGCCGTCGAGCCCGATCCGGCGCCCGGGGGTCCAGCCCGCCGCGGCCAGCGCCTGCGCGGACAGCGACCGGCCGGCCCCGTCGAAGTCGGCCTCCCCGGGCCGGGCGTCGTCGCTGACCGCCCGGTTGTCGAAGAGCCGCTCCAGGGGGAGCGGCTCCGTACGGTGCGTCTCGGCGAGCGCGGGCGTGATGGCCGCGGCGAGCGCCAGCAGCACGCCTCCCGCGACCGTTCCCGCAGCTGTCCTGCGTCCTCCGCCTGGCATGGCTGGTCCCTCCCGCATCCGAGCTGGTCCGACGGGTGCGGCATGAACGTAGGGAGTCGACTGCGGAGCGTCAATGATCCCCGCCCGAACTGCGGTTGAATTCCCGCCCGACCGGAACGGTCAGGACCTGGTCGCGCGTCCCTGTGGTGCGGTGCCCGGTCGGGATGCCACCCTGAACGGTATGCACATCCCTTTCCTGGACAACTGGCGCAAGCGGCACGGGGCGGCACACGGAGTCGCCGTCCTGGGCCCCTCCCAGGACGATCCCGAAGGGGTGGCCGAACTCCTCTCCGAATGCGCACTCCTCCGTGACCAGGCGGCGTCCGCGGGACTGGAACTCGACGACTCCCCACGGTCCTTGGAAGCGCTCGACCAACTGCTGCCCCGCTGGCGCGACGACCCCGAGGAGTTGCCCTGGCTCGGCAACGACGCCGGCCTCTACCTCGGCACGGTGATCGTCCGCACCGTGCCGGAGGCCGCCTGGCAGGTGTGGCCGAACGGCCAGCCCGTCGTGCGGCTCCCCTCCGGCCGGGAGATCAATGTGGTGGAGGCGGGCCTGGACTGGGCGGTCAGTGGCGCCCCCGAGCTGTCCCAGATCTACGCGGAGGCCTCGGAGGACTGACCGGGCCGCGCAGGACGCCGCGCCGGGGACGCTCCGCGCTCCCGGGGCGCGTCACCTGGCGCGCCCGCCACCCCACCGCGCCACCCCACCCCCCGTCGCCAGGGGCAAAATACGGTTATTTCCGCAGTGGTGCGTGTCGGGGCGAAGCACCGCAATTCGCTGGATAGTTTGCGCTGCACGCGCGACAACCGGGGAAAGGCGGTGGGCCGGGCATGGTGGTCGACGGAGCCGGGACCGTCTCCGCAGCCGATCCGTTGATCGAGCTGCGCGACGTCAACAAGTACTTCGGACAGCTGCACGTCCTCCAGAACATCGACCTCACCGTGGACCGCGGTGAGGTCGTGGTGGTCATCGGCCCCTCCGGCGGCGGGAAATCGACGCTGTGCCGGACCATCAACCGGCTGGAGACCATCGACTCCGGCCGGATCACCGTGGACGGCAGCCCGTTGCCCGAGGAGGGGCGCGCCCTCGCGAAGCTGCGCGCCGACGTCGGGATGGTGTTCCAGTCGTTCAACCTCTTCGCGCACAAGACGGTGCTGGAGAACGTGATGCTGGCGCCCACCAAGGTGCGCGGACGCCGCAAGGACGAGGCCGAGCGGCGCGCCCGGGAACTCCTCGACCGGGTGGGCCTGGCGTCGCAGGCGCCGAAGTACCCCGCGCAGCTCTCGGGCGGCCAGCAGCAGCGCGTCGCGATCGCCCGCGCGCTGGCGATGGACCCGAAGGTGATGCTCTTCGACGAGCCCACCTCGGCCCTCGACCCGGAGATGATCAACGAGGTGCTGGAGGTGATGCGGCAGCTCGCCCGGGACGGCATGACCATGGTCGTCATCACCCACGAGATGGGCTTCGCGCGCTCGGCCGCGAACCGGGTGGTGTTCATGGCCGACGGCCGCATCGTCGAGGACCGCACCCCCGAGGGCTTCTTCACCGAGCCCGAGAGCGACCGGGCCAAGGACTTCCTGTCCAAAATCCTCAAGCACTGAGCAGGGAAACGGGGACCTGATGCGCCTGCACCGTACGATCGCCGCACTCGCCCTCGGAGGGCTGGCGTTCCTCGCCGCCGGGTGCGGCAAGGAGGGCAGCCCTCCGATCAAGGGCCCGCAGCCCGACCAACTGCCGGTCTACCAAGTCGACGAGAACTTCTCCCTGCCCTCCTCCCCGACCTGGAAGAAGGCGAAGTCCCGCGGAAACCTGGTGGTGGGCGTCAAGGACGACCAGCCCTACCTGGGCGAGAAGGACCCCGCCACCGGGGCCTACTCGGGCTTCGACATCGAGATCGCCAAGATGACGTCCGCCTCCCTGGGCTTCGCGCCCGACACGGTCGACTTCCGGACCATCGCCTCCGCCAACCGGGAGACCGCCCTGCAGAACGGGCAGATCGACTACTACGTCGGCACCTACACCATCAACGACATGCGCAAGAAGCTGGTCGGCTTCGCCGGTCCGTACTACGTGGCGGGCCAGCGGCTGCTCGTCCGCGCCGACGAGCGCTCCATCCGCGGTCCGCAGGACCTGGCCGGCAAGAAGGTCTGCTCGGCCTCCGGCTCGACCCCGCTGCAGCGCATCCAGGAGGACTACCCGCAGGCCGAGGCCATCGCGTACGACACCTACTCGGTCTGCGTCGACAACCTCCTGACGCTGCAGGTGGACGCGGTCACCACCGACGACACCATCCTGCTCGGCTACGCCGCCAAGGTCCCCGACGAGCTGCGGGTCGTCGGCAAGGCCTTCTCCAAGGAGCCGTACGGCATCGGCGTGATCCGCAGCGACAACGCGCTGCGGTTCGCGATCGACGACGCGCTGGAGGCCAACGAGAAGAACGGCAACTGGAATAAGGCGTACCAGGCGACACTCGGCCAGTCCGGGGTCCCCGCGCCCGCGCCGCCGCCCATTGACCGCTATCCGGCGAACTGAGCCGGGCCGGCCATGGACGTTCTCCTCGACAACTGGTCCCTCTACGGCGAGGGCTTCTGGGGCACCGTGCAGTTGACGATCTTCGCCTCGCTGCTCGCCCTCGGCCTCGGCGTCGTCATGGCGGCGTTCCGGGTCGCGCCGGTCCGGTCGCTGCGCTCCTTCGGCACCGCCTGGGTGACCGTGCTGCGGAACACTCCGCTCACCCTGCTGTTCTTCGCGGTGCTGCTGGGCCTCCCGCGCTTCGGTGTGGTGCTGCCCTTCCAGACCTTCGCGATCCTCGCCCTGGGCTGCTACACCTCGGCCTTCATCTGCGAGGTCGTGCGGTCGGGCATCAACACCGTCCCGGTCGGCCAGGGGGAGGCGGCGCGCAGCCTGGGCATGAGCTTCCCCCAGGCCCTCGGCCTGATCGTGCTGCCCCAGGCCTTCCGCAGCGTCATCCCACCGGTCGGTTCCACGCTGATCGCTCTGGCCAAGAACTCCGCGATCGCCGGGTCGTTCAGCGTCACCGAGCTGCTGGGGGTCTACAAGCCCCTCAACGAGATGGGGTACAGCATCATCTGGGCGTTCGTCTGGATCGCCGTCGGCTATCTGATCGTCACGCTCGCCATCAGTGCCCTGTTCCATCTGCTGGAGAAGCGCTGGGGAGTGGCCCGGTGACCGATACCGTTCTCTACGACGTCCCGGGGCCCAGGGCGCGCAGCCGGCACCGTCTCTACGGCGTCGCCGCGTCCCTCGTCATCGCCGGACTCATCGCCTGGGTCTGCTATCTCCTCGTCGACACCGGCCAGTTCGAGGCGGAGAAGTGGCGCCCCTTCGAGTACGAGGGCATCCAGCGGCTGCTGCTGGAGGGCCTGGGCAATACCCTCAAGGCCTTCGGCCTGGCGGCGGTGCTCTCCCTCGCGCTCGGCGCGGTCCTCGCCGCCGGCCGCCTCTCGGAGCACCGGCCGCTCCGCTGGGCCGCGACCCTGTGCGTGGAGTTCTTCCGCGCCATGCCGGTGCTGGTGATGATCTTCTTCATCTTCGTGGCGCTGAAGGTCCAGCCGCTGCCCGCGCTCGTCGCCGGACTGACCCTCTACAACGGCTCGGTGCTGGCCGAGGTGTTCCGGGCCGGCGTCCTCGCGGTCGACCGCGGACAGCGCGAGGCGGCCTACTCCCTGGGGATGCTCAAGTCACAGGTCATGACACACGTCCTGGTGCCGCAGGGGGTGCGGGCGATGCTGCCGGCCATCATCAGCCAGCTCGTGGTGGCGCTGAAGGACACCTCCCTCGGCTTCCTCATCACCTACGAGGAGTTCCTCCAGGCCGGCAAGCTGATCGCCACCAACCTCAACTACGACCTGCCGTTCATCCCCGTGGTGCTGGTGATCTCGCCCATCTACATCGGGATGTGCATGCTGCTGTCCTGGTTCGCCAACTGGGTGGCCAAGCGGGAGCGGCGCAGTGTGAAGACCCGGGGCGCGCAGGTGGCGAAGGCGGAGCCGGGGCCGATGGTGCCGGGCGTCAAGCCCTGACCCCGCCGGCCCCGTCCGCCGTCGGTCCGTCCGCCCGGACTACTTCCGCAGCGGCACCTCGAGGTACGAGGGATCCTCGGCCGGGGAGGAGAAGCTGAGCTTCGCCCAGCTCGGGTTGTGCTCGATGTAGAGCGGGTCCACGGTGTCGACGACCACCGCGAGCCGGTGCCCGGCCTTCACGTCGTACGCGGTGGAGAAGAGGTCCAGATCCACCCCGAACGGCGTGCCAGGCGTCCGCCCGTGGAAGGTGAACGGGGCGTGGCTGACCAGCTTGCCCATGCCGAGCGGGCCCACGTCGTAGAGGTAGGCCACGGCGGTGCCGCTCTCGTGCGTGCTGGTCACCGTGGTGTGCAGCTTCGCGGTGCCCCGGATCCGCTGCGGGGTGTCGTACCGCTCGGACTGCCAGACGGACGCGAAGGCGCGGGGCAGCAGCGGCACCGAGGCCATCGGCGGGATCTTGAGGAACTGCTCCAGGGCGTTCGAAAGGATGGCGATGCCGCCGTTGGCGCCGGAGTCGACGTTCGCGAAGATCCGCTTGTCGCCCTCCAGCGGGATCCGCCGGGTCGTGGACGGCACGGCCTTCCAGTCCGGGTAGCCCTCGTACCCCTCCGAGGAGCGGGACTTGAGCTGGACGGGCTGCTCCTTGTCGATGCCGTTGTCCTCGCCCCGGAGGTAGTGGTCGAACCAGCGCCGGGTGTTCGTCCAGGTGTCGTTGGGCAGGCCGAGCAGGCCCAGCCCCTCGGCGGTGGCGTGGTCGCCCGGCCGGAACTCCAGGCGCTTGGGGCCGGTGAGCTTCTCGTAGAAGTCGGCGTACTGGTTGGGCGGGAAGATGCTGTCGCCCCAGGCGTTGCCCATCATGATCGCCGCGCCGTTGTCGTTGATGCGGTCGAGGTAGGTCGCGGGGGAGCGCTTCCGGCCCCAGGCCAGCAGTTCGTCCTCCTTGTCCAGCCGGGAGGCGAGGAAGTCCGCGGTGACCCGCTCGAATTCGGGGCTGGGCCGGCCCGTCACCTTGCCGAGCCCGGAGAGCAGCCCGCTGGCCTGGAGGTGCTGGGTGCGCTCGCTGTAGATGGAGTCGGTGAGGTCGGCCCAGCCGCTCATCGCCGCGACGGCCTTGATGCGCTTGTCGAAGCCGGAGGCGAGCAGGGTGATGCCCGCGCCGTAGGACACTCCGGCCATGCCGATCCGGTCGGGGTCCGCCGGGGTATTGGCCAGGGCCCAGTCGATGACCTCGGAGGCGTCGGCGATGTCCTGCGGACCGGCGACCTCGATGTTGCCGCCGGACTGCCAGAAGCCGCGCACGTTGTAACTGACCACGACATAGCCGGAGTCGGCGAGCTTCTTCGCCTGCGCCAGGTACTCCACCTGCGGCATGCCCCAGCTGGTGGGCAGGACGATCACGGGATGGCGCCGCCGGCCGTCCGCGCCGGGCGGGGTGACCACATTGGCCTTGAGGACCGTGCCGCCGTCGCCCTTGATGTCCACGAACCTGACGTCCGGCAGGCCTTGTGCGGACGCCGTACCGGCGGGCGCCGCACGGGCCGCGGCCGGGGCCGCCGCCGGGGCGGCGGTGGCCGGGGCGAAGGCCGTTCCGGCGAGTACGGCTGCCGAGACGGCGCCCACCGCCGAGGTGCGGAATGCCGTGCGCGGGTGTCCCATGGCGGAGCTCCTCCCGTTGCCGCCGGCCTCGTCGCCGACGCGCGCCTGCCAAGTGACCCGACGGTAACCCCAGAGCCTTACCGTCGGTAATGGCCCCGCAAGTTACGTGAGAGTAACGATCGTTGACATCTTGATTACTCGGCGGCGTCGCCCGGTTGCGGCGTGCCAGAAGCCGACGTCGGAGCCGGTGTGGTCGCGGCCCGCGTGACATCGGCGACCAGCTCGACCACATCCGGGCCGTACGCCTCGGAGTTGACCACCTTCAGCAGCAGGCAGAACGTCCCGCTGCCGTGCTTGCGGGCCAACGCGGTGTGGTGCCGGGCGAGATAGCGGGCCGCGGCATGGTTGGCGTTGGAGTGCTGACCGCAGGCGAGGAAGAGCGGACGCCGGTCCTCCCCGGCGGCCACCCGGGCCAGCAGCACGTGCTCGACCGCGCCGGAGGTGAGGAGGTACCGCTCGTTCCCGATCGTGTAGGCACCGCGCTCCGGGCCCGGTGCGTCGTCGGTGTTCACCCGCACTCCCGGCAGCAGCGTCCGCAGATGCGCGGCCATCCGCTGGTTCGACACCGGGCCGCCGATGCAGAACTCGGTGCGCTCCCCGAAGCCCTGCTGCACGGCGTCGTGCGCGACGACCTGCATCTGGGCGCCGCACTCCTTGATGAGGGCGGAGAGTTCCAGCAGGGCGAAGACGTCGCGCCGGGCGACACTCCAGTCCCCGCCCGCCTTGCGGTTCACCACCAGCAGGCATTCCGCGTGGTCCGGCAGCCCGAAGAACCGCTGCTTGCGGCGGAGCGTGCGCCGCCACAGATAGGTACGGGTGCACCAGCCGATCGCCGCGGCGACGCCGGTGGCTATGACTCCGAGGACGATATTGCGCAGGTCGTCGTTCATGGGCGGGGATGGTAGCGGGGCGGGAGGAGCGGTGTCGGGGGCCGGCTTCGGGGAGCCGCGGACCACGCACGGCCGCGGATCGGCGACTGCCGCGCACGGTGCGCAGGACGGGCCGACGATTGCCGTGCACGGTGCGCAGGACGGGCCGACGACTGCCGCGCACGGGCCCCGGTTTCCTGTCCCGGAACGGGCTTCCGGCCTCCCCGCGGCGAAGTTAGGCTGCCGGACACCGTTGCCCCGTGGAGGTATGGATGCTGCGTCGCTCCCGTCGTACCGGCCCGACCGCGCGCCCCGCACCGGCCGCCGTACGGACCGTGTCCCTGCTCGCCGCCGCCGCGGCCGTCCTCTCCGCCACCGCCGCCGCCCCGCCGGGACCGCCGGACACCGCCCCCGGGGACTCCGGGCACCGGGCCGCGCCTGCCGCGCACCGGGCCGGACCTGCCGCGCCCCCGCCCAAGTCGCCCGTCGCGGTGGGCCACGGAGGTGCCGTCTCCAGCGTCGACCCGGACGCTTCGGCGGCCGGAATCGAGGTGCTGAGGAAGGGCGGCAACGCGGTCGACGCCGCCGTGGCGACCGCCGCCGCGCTGGGCGTCACCGAGCCGTACTCGGCCGGGGTCGGCGGCGGCGGATTCCTCGTCCACTACGACGCGAAGCGCCGCACGGTGCAGACCATCGACGGCCGCGAAACCGCCCCCCGCAGTGCGGAGAAGGATCTCTTCCTGGAGGACGGCAAGCCGGTCCCGTTCGCCGAGGCGGTCACCAGCGGCCTCGGCGTCGGCACCCCGGGCACCCCCGCCACCTGGGACGCCGCGCTGAAGGCATGGGGCAGCAGGTCCCTCGGCCAGGTGCTGAAACCGGCGGAACGGCTCGCCCGCGACGGCTTCACGGTCGACCGGACCTTCCGGCAGCAGACCGCCGACAACGAGGCCCGCTTCCGGGACTTCCCGGCCAGCGCCGAACTCTTCCTGCCCGGCGGGAAACTCCCGGAGATCGGCTCGACCTTCACCAACAAGGACCTGGCCCGCACCTACGCCGGCCTGCGCAGCGAGGGCATCGGCCCGTTCTACCGGGGAGCGGCGGCCCGCGACATCGTCCGGACCGTCCGCAAGCCTCCCGTCGCCCCGGGGGCCGACCGCGAGGTCCGGCCCGGCGACCTGACGGCCGCCGACCTCCGGTCGTACGCGCCCAGACGCCAGGCCCCCAGCCGCACCGCCTACCGCGGGCTCGACGTCTACGGCATGGCGCCCTCCTCGTCCGGCGGGACCACGGTCGGCGAGGCGCTCAACATGCTGGAGCGCACCGATGTATCCCGGCTCGGCGAACGGGACTATCTGCACCGCTACATCGAGGCCAGCCGGATCGCGTTCGCCGACCGCGGCCGCTGGGTCGGCGACCCGGCCTTCGAGGACGTGCCGGCCCGGCAGCTGCTCTCCCAGCGCTACGCCGACTCGCGCGCCTGCCTGATCAAGGAGGACGCGGCCCTGACGAGCCCGGTCGCCCCCGGCGACCCGCGCCACCCCGGCCGCGGCTGCGACAGCCGCGGCACCGCCGCCCCGACCCCGTACGAAGGGGAGAACACCACCCATCTGACGGTCGCCGACAAGTGGGGCGACGTCGTCGCCTACACCCTCACCATCGAGCAGACCGGCGGCAGCGGCATCACCGTGCCCGGCCGCGGCTTCCTGCTCAACAACGAGCTCACCGACTTCTCGTTCGCGCCCGCGAACCCGGCCGTCCACGACCCGAACCTGCCCGGCCCGGGCAAGCGGCCGCGCTCCTCGATGTCCCCGACGATCCTGCTCGACCACGGCAAGCCGGTTCTGGCCCTCGGCTCCCCGGGCGGCGCGACGATCATCACCACCGTCCTCCAGACGCTGACCAACCACCTGGACCGCGGCATGCCCCTCGTGGACGCCATCGCCGCACCCCGGGCCAGCCAGCGCAACGCGGAGACCACCGAACTCGAACCGGGCCTCTGGAACAGCCCGGTGCGCGGCCGGCTCGAAGCGCTGGGCCACCGGTTCAAGCAGAACCCGGAGATCGGCGCCGCCACCGGAGTCCAGCGCCTGCCCGACGGCAGGTGGCTCGCCGCGGCGGAGAAGGAACGGCGCGGCGGGGGGTCGGCGATGGTGGTGCGTCCGGCGGGGTAGGTGTTTGCGGTCGCAGGGGTCGGCGGGGCGTGGTGGTGGCTCGCAGCGGATACTCAGCGGGTTGCCGCCCACTCGGGGCAGTGCGGGTGTGCGTCGACGCTTGTCGGCGATGACGGCGGTGCTCCGCAAGTGGGCAGGCGATGGTCCGGACTCGTCGAGTCTTCGAGGTCGTCGCCGAGTTGGACCGGCGCTGATGACGGCTGCGTGAAGTGGACGGAGACACCGGTGGCAGCCATCTCGCTGAACCAGGCCAAACAAGCCGTACGCACCCAAGCATGGGACGTTCTCACCGCCGCCGATGCGGTCCACGATGCCTCCGTGCACGGCCGCATCCCGAACTTCAAGGGCGCCGACGAAGCCGCAGCCCGTCTGGCAGCGCTGCCCGCTTGGCAGCGCTGCCCGCTTGGCAGCGTGCCGGCACCATCAAAGCCGTCCCGGACAAGGCTCAGCTTCCGGTGCGGGCGCGGGCACTGGAGGAGGGAAGGACTGTCTACATGGCCGTGCCGAAACTCGCCACCCGCGAACCCTTCTACCTTCTCGACCCGGCCGTGCTCACCGTCCCGCCCAAAGAGGCTGCCGTCAGCCGGACCGCCGCGATCATCGCCCCCACTGTCGAGGTCGATGCCCTCCGGCCGTTGGACCTGATCGTCCTCGGCAGCGTCGCCGTCGACCGGGACGGGGCCCGTATCGGCAAGGGCGCCGGGTACTCGGACATCGAATTCGCGCTGCTCACGGAAGCCGGTCTGGTGACCCCGGCGACCGTGGTCGTCACCACGGTCCATGGGCTCCAGGTGACCGAGGACCCGATCCCCACCGGCGAGCACGATGTGGGCGTCGACCTCATCGTCACCCCGGACGAGACCATCGTCTGCCCGAACCCGCACCGACCTTCCGGCATCCGTTGGTCGGATCTCATGCCGGAGCAGATCGCCGCGATTCCCGCGCTCGCGGCACGGCACCGCGGCCGATGAGAGTGCGGGCTCCGGAACGTCGGCTCAAAGCGCCGTGAGCACCCGTGGCCCGTCGTCCGTGACGGCGACGGTGTGTTCCGTGTGGGCCGCTCGTGATCCGTCGGTGGTGAGCAGGGTCCAGCCGTCGGCGCCGGTGCGGTATTCGTCGCGGCCGCCGGCCAGGAGCATCGGTTCGATCGCCAGCACCATGCCGTGCCGCAGCGGCATTCCGCGGCCGGGGCGGCCCTCGTTGGGGACGGGCGGGTCCTCGTGCATCCGGCGTCCCACGCCGTGGCCGCCGTAGTCGGCCATGATGCCGTAGCCCGCGTCGCGGCAGACCCGGCCTACGGCGTGGGAGATGTCGCCGATCCGGGCGCCGGGGACAGCAGCCGCGATGCCGGCCTCCAGGGCCGCCTCCGCCGTCGCGATCAGCCGCAGATCGGCCGGACGGGGGGTGCCGACGGTGAAGCTGACCGCCGCGTCGCCCGCCCAGCCGTCCACGACCGCCCCGCAGTCCACGCTCACCAGGTCGCCGTCGCGCAGCCGCTGGTCGGACGGGATGCCGTGCACGATCGCGTCGTTGACGGAGATGCAGACGACGGCGGGAAAGGGGGTCGGGGCGAAGTGCGGGCGGTAGCCGAGGAACGGGGAGCTCGCACCCGCGTCGCGCAGCACCCCGCGGGCGACCTCGTCCAGCTCCCGGGGGGACACTCCGACCTCGGCGGCACCCCGCACCGCGTCCAGCGCCTCCGCCACCACGCGCCCGGTCGCGCGCATGGCGTCCAGCGCCGTGTCCGTCTTGATCTCCACCATGGGTCGGCCTCCTTGCTCCAATTCTTATACCGGTATTAGTATCACGGTCATGGTCCGTACTCCTCTCACTCCCGAAGAGCGCGAACGCGGTGAACGGCTCGGCGCGCTGCTGCGCGAGGCCCGCGGCGAGCGCAGCATGGTGCAGGTCGCCGCGGCGGCCGGGCTCTCCGCGGAAACCCTCCGCAAGATCGAGACGGGGCGGGCCCCGACCCCCGCGTTCTTCACCGTCGCCGCGCTGGCCGGCGCCCTCGGCCTCTCCCTGGACGAGCTGATGGGGCGGTGTGTGCCGGTGACCGCCACCGGGTGACGGGGGAGCGATGGGGGAGAGTGGTCCCATGACCCCGGAAGAACTGGGCCGCAGCCCCTACGTCAGCCTCGTCACCCGCCGGCGGAACGGCACCCCCGTCCCCACCCCCGTCTGGGCGGTGGCGGACGGCGGTGAGCTCTTCGTCTGGACCCGCAGCGACTCCGGAAAGGTGAAGCGCATCCGCAACAGCGGGCGGGTGCGGGTTGCCGTCTGTGATGTGCGCGGCCGGGTGCCGGAGGGCGCGCCGTACGCGGAGGGGGAGGCGAGGCTCCTCGACGCCGAGGGTCTGCGCCGGGTCCGCAAGCTGCTCGCGCGCAAGTACGGCTGGCGCTTCCGGTTCGTCGACGGCGGAGGGGCGCTCGTCCGGCTCGGCAAGCGGCCGCACACGGCCATCGCCGTCACGTTCTGAGGCGGCCTGCGCGCCCGTCGCCCGCACGTTCTGCCGTCACGGGTTCTGCGGACCCCCGTGCGCTTGACGAAAACTGTCCGTAGCATGCCTGTCACTCTCGCCTAACGCGGCGGGTGTCGAATGCCAGCAGACCTCGTGGCCCTCGCGGCCCGGGGAGGAGGGGCAGGCAATGCGGGACAGGCAACTCCCCGATGCCGTGACGGAGTTCGCGGACTATCTGCGCCGACTCCTGGACGCGCTGGATCCGGAAACCGGCTGGTACGGCGTCTTCGCCCAGCGCGACCCCGAGGGGGTACGGGCCTGTCTGGCCGGCTCCGAGGTGCTGCCCTGGGACGTGGTCGACGCCCTCCTCCAGGACCTCGCCGTCCGGCACGGTGAGATGTCCGCCGAGCAGCAGCGCCCGCTGGCCGAGCGGCTGCACCGCGCGTCGGTCGCCGCGCACGACCGCCGGGAGGGCGGCCGGGACGCGCTGCTCGACCGGCTGGACGTGATGCGCCGCGAGCAGCAGTACGCCGGGGCCCGCGAGCGGGAGTTGGCCGACGAGCTCACGGCGCGCGGCGGCGCCCCGTCCGACGGCGACGGGCTGGCCACGGATCTCGCCTGGGCCCGGGACGACCACGAACGGGCCGCCGCCCGCTGCGCGGAGCTGCGCAGCCGGCTCGCGGTGCTGGACGAGGCCGTTCCGCCGCCGGGCGAGGGGCCGCTGGGCTTCGGGACGGGACACGAGGACCTCGGGTACCCCGGTTTCCTGGAGCACCACGGGTTCGGCGGGCCGGAAGGGGCGGGCACCGGTCCCGCGGAAGCCGGCGCGGGCCGGGCCGGTGATCCGGGACGGGGCGCGGACGTGGCCCGGGACCCGGGCGCCGTCGAGAGAACGGGTGTCGTGGAGAGACCGGGGGCGGGCGAGAACGCCGGCGGGCTCCTGCGGGGTGCGCGGTTCGCGGGGCTGGACGAGCCGGCCGTGCCCGCCGCGGGGCCGGAAGCCGCCGGGGACCCGGAACCCGCCGCGGTGCCGGAGGCGCCCTGGTTCCCCGCGGCCCCGACGGTCGTGGCGCCGCCACAGAACGCTGAGCCCGGAGCGCCCGGTGCGTCCCGCGGGTTCCGCGAGTTCCTCAAGTCCCCCGAGGCTCCCGAGTTCCGCGACTTCCGTGACCTCCCCGAGCCCGTCGAGCACGCCGATTCCGCCGAGCACTCCGAGCCCGCCCGGCCGCGCGGTGCCCGCTTCGCCGGTGCCTTCGAGGCCCCGCGGACCCGGTCCGCGAAGCGGGCGGCGGCCCGCGCCGACTCGGCCGATTCCACCGATTCCGGCACCCGGTGGACCGACCCCGCCGAAGCCGGTCAAGCAGCCGCCGCACGTGACCCGGAGCCCGCCGACGACAGCGGCCAAGAGGCCCCCGCAGCCTCCCGTTCCACCCTGGAGGCCACCCCGTCCGCCGCCGGGGCCGCCGCGCGTTCCACCACCGAGACCGTGGCCCGGCTCGCCGCCCTCCGTGCCGCGGGCAGCGGCGGCGCGGCGTACGTCGTCCTGTGCGAGGCCGTGGCCGGGCCTCCCGAGCAGTTGCCGTCGCTGTTCGCCGCGCTGGAGGGCGCCGGGCTCGCCGCCGACGTGGCCACCCTGCTCTGGGAGGCGGCCTGTCTGCCGCCGTCCGCCCTCGCCGCCGCGGCCGGAGCGCTCTCCGGCGCGGGCCGCACCGCGGACTGCGGCGCCCTGCTGCGGCAGGCCGTGGCCCGTCCGCCGGCCGAGGTCGCGGAGATCGCCCTGGCGCTGCTCGCCGCCGACCGCTCGACCGAGTCGGACGTCCTGCTCACCGCGCTGCTGCGGACCCGGACCCCCGAGGAGGCGGTGCGCGTGGCGGAGAGCGAGCCGGGGAAGCTCGTACCCCTGCTGCTCGGTACCGCCCGCCGGATCTCCCGGCACTGCCGCCGGGACCTCGCCCACGCGCTCCGGATGGCGGGGGCGCCGGGCGCGCCGAAAACCGTCTGACGGGGCGTCGCGGTACGTCCGATGTGGCCCGTTGCGGTACGAAACTTGATCGACTGCGCCGGTGGACGGCGATGGTCTTGCCACGGTGCGTGACGGGGCTTACGTTCTCCATCTACGTTCGTGTCTACGTGCGTAGAGGCTCTCTGACGTCCGCGGGGGAGCGGGGCGACGCCGCCCCGTACAGCGCAGTGAAGGAGCAGCTCATGGCCCATGTCGTCCGCGCCGCACTGGTTCAGGCCTCCTGGACCGGCGATACCGAGTCCATGATCGTGAAGCATGAGGAACATGCCCGCGAGGCCGCCCGGCAGGGCGCCCAGGTGATCGGCTTCCAAGAGGTCTTCAACGCCCCGTACTTCTGCCAGGTGCAGGAACCCGAGCACTACCGCTGGGCGGAACCGGTACCCGACGGCCCCACCGTCCGCCGGATGCAGACCCTCGCCCGCGAGACGGGCATGGTGATCGTCGTGCCCGTCTTCGAGGTCGAGCAGTCCGGCTTCTACTACAACACCGCCGCCGTCATCGACGCCGACGGCACCGTCCTCGGCACCTACCGCAAGCACCACATCCCCCAGGTCAAGGGCTTCTGGGAGAAGTACTACTTCAAGCCCGGCAACCTGGGCTGGCCCGTCTTCGACACCGCCGTCGGCAAGGTCGGCGTCTACATCTGCTACGACCGCCACTTCCCCGAGGGCTGGCGGCAGCTCGGCCTGAACGGCGCCCAGCTCGTCTACAACCCGTCCGCCACCTCCCGCGGACTCTCCGCCTACCTCTGGCAGCTCGAACAGCCCGCCGCCGCCGTCGCCAACGAGTACTTCATCGCCGCGATCAACCGGGTCGGGCAGGAGGAGTACGGCGACAACGACTTCTACGGCACGAGCTACTTCGTCGACCCGCGCGGCCAGTTCGTCGGCGACACCGCCAGTGACAAGGAGGACGAACTCGTCGTCCGGGACCTCGACTTCGGCCTGATCGACGAGGTCCGGCAGCAGTGGGCCTTCTACCGCGACCGCCGCCCCGACGCGTACGAGGGGCTGGTGAAGCCGTGACCGCCGTCCCTCCCTCGTCCTCGCACCAGGCGCTGCTGGGCCGGCACCGGTCCGTGATGCCCGACTGGCTCGCCCTCTACTACCGCGACCCCCTGGAGCTCACCCACGGCGAGGGCCGCCACGTCTGGGACGCCGACGGCAACCGCTACCTCGACTTCTTCGGCGGCATCCTCACCACCATGACCGCGCACGCCCTGCCCGAGGTCACCAAGGCCGTCAGCGAGCAGGCCGGACGCATCATCCACAGTTCCACCCTCTACCTCAACCGCCCCATGGTCGACCTGGCCGAGCGCATCGCCGCGCTCTCCGGCATCCCGGACGCCCGGGTCTTCTTCACCACCTCCGGCACCGAGGCGAACGACGCCGCGCTGCTGCTCGCCACCGCGTACCGCCGGTCGAACCAGATCCTGGCGATGCGCAACAGCTACCACGGGCGGTCCTTCTCCACCGTCGGGATCACCGGCAACTCCAGCTGGTCGCCCACCACTCTGTCCCCGCTCCAGACCCTCTACCTGCACGGCGGCATCCGCACCCGGGGCCCGTTCGCGGAGCTGTCGGACGCGGAGTTCATCGCGGCGTGCGTCGCCGACCTGGAGGACATGCTCGCGCAGGTCCAGCACGGCTCGGTGGCCGCGCTGATCGCCGAACCGGTGCAGGGCGTCGGCGGGTTCACAGCACCCCCCGACGGCCTGTTCGCCGCATTCCGCGACGTCCTCCAGCAGCAGGGCATCCTCTGGATCTCCGACGAGGTGCAGACCGGCTGGGGCCGGACCGGCGAGCACTTCTGGGGCTGGCAGGCCCACGGCGCCGCGGGGCCGCCCGACTTGCTGACCTTCGCCAAGGGCATCGGCAACGGCATGTCCATCGGCGGCGTCGTCGGCCGCGCCGAGGTGATGAACAGCCTGGACGCCAACTCCATCTCCACCTTCGGCGGCAGCCCCGTCACCATGGCCGCGGGCCTCGCCAACCTCACCTACCTGCTCGAACACGACCTCCAGGGCAACGCCCGGCGCGTCGGCGGACTCCTCATCGAGCGGCTGCGGGCCGTCGCGGCGGGGCTCCCCGTCGTACGGGAGGTCCGCGGCCGGGGCCTGATGATCGGCCTCGAACTGACCGACATCGACGGCGCGCCGTCGGCCCACGCCGCCGGGCTGGCCCTCGAATACGCCCGGGAGAACGGTCTGCTCATCGGCAAGGGCGGCCGCGAGGGCCACAGCCTGCGCGTCGCCCCGCCGCTCAGTCTGAGCGTCGCCGAGGCCGAGGAGGGCGCCGCCCTCCTCGAGGACGCGCTGCGCCGGGTGCAGGCCGACATGGAGAAGGAGCGCCGGCCGTGACGGCCGCAGCCGCCCGGCGCGCGGCGGGCGACGGCCGGGCCCAGACATCCCCTCCGGCCGGGGCGCACCACCCGGCCGCTCCGACCCCGGAAGCGAAAGGACGGCAGCCATGACGCGCACCGTCATCCGCAACGGCCTCGTCATCACCGCGGCCGAGGAAATCCACGCCGACCTCCTCATCGAGGACGGCCGGATCGCCGCCCTCGCCGCCCACGGCAACGACTTCGCCCAGCGCTGGACCGCCGACCGGACGATCGACGCCACCGGCAAGTACGTCATCCCGGGCGGCGTGGACGCCCACACCCACATGGAGCTGCCCTTCGGCGGCACCTTCGCCTCCGACACCTTCGAGACCGGCACCCGGGCGGCGGCCTGGGGCGGCACCACGACCATCGTCGACTTCGCCGTGCAGACCAAGGGCCACAGCCTGCGCGAGGGGCTCGACGCCTGGTACGCGAAGGCCGACGCGAACTGCGCGATCGACTACGGCTTCCACATGATCCTCTCCGACGTCAACGACGGCACGTTGAAGGAGATGGACCTGCTGGTCGCCGAGGGGATCACCTCGTTCAAACTGTTCATGGCCTACCCCGGGGTGTTCTACAGCGACGACGGGCAGATCCTGCGGGCGATGCAGCGCGCGGAGTCCAACAGCGGGCTGATCATGATGCACGCCGAGAACGGCATCGCGATCGACGTCCTCGTCGAACAGGCCCTCGCGGCGGGACGCACCGACCCGCGCCACCACGGCGAGGTGCGCAAGGTGCTGCTGGAGGCCGAGGCCACGCACCGGGCCATCCAGCTGGCCCGGGTGGCGGGGGCGCCGCTGTACGTGGTGCACGTCTCCGCCGAGGAGGCGGTCGCGGAGCTGGCGCGCGCCCGGGACATGGGGCTGCCCGTCTTCGGCGAGACCTGTCCGCAGTACCTCTTCCTGTCCACCGACAACCTCGCCGAGCCGGACTTCGGGGGCGCCAAGTACGTGTGCAGCACGCCCCTGCGGCCCCGGGAGCACCAGGCCGCGCTCTGGCGGGGTCTGCGGACCGACGACCTCCAGGTGGTCTCCACCGACCACTGCCCGTTCTGCTTCTCGGGCCAGAAGGAGCTGGGCCGCGGCGACTTCTCCAAGATCCCGAACGGGCTGCCCGGCGTCGAGAACCGCATGGACCTGCTGCACCAGGCCGTCGTCGACGGGCACATCTCCCGCCGCCGCTGGATCGAGATCGCCTGCGCCGCCCCGGCCCGGATGTTCGGGCTCCACGGGCGCAAGGGCACGCTCACCCCGGGCGCCGACGCCGATGTCGTCGTCTACGACCCGCATGCCGAGCAGACCATCTCCGCCGAGACCCACCACATGAACGTCGACTACTCGGCGTACGAGGGCAAGCGGATCACCGGCCGGGTGGAGACCGTGCTCTCCCGCGGCGAACCGGTCATCACCGAGCGGGAGTTCACCGGCCGTGCCGGACACGGCCAGTACGTACCGCGCGGCACCTGCCAGTACGTGGACTAGCGCCCCCCTGCACGAAACCGTCCGGACCCGACCGGGCCCGACGTACCAGTCCGGCTCCGACCGGCCGGCACCCCGCCAGGGCCGTACCTCGGGACCGGGCCGTATCCCGATCAGGGCAACACCGATCAGGGCAAGAAACCGATCAGGGCAGTACCCCGAACAGGAGCAGCTGTGCCCATGGACTTCGGACTCGTTCTGCAGACCGACCCGCCCGCCTCGTCCGTCGTCAGCCTGATGCGCCGCGCCGAGCGCAACGGCTTCAGCCACGGCTGGACCTTCGACTCGGCGGTGCTGTGGCAGGAACCCTTCGTCATCTACAGCCAGATCCTCGAACACACCGAGCGGATGACCGTCGGCCCGATGGTCACCAACCCGGGAACCCGCACCTGGGAGGTGACCGCGTCGACCTTCGCCACCCTCAACGACATGTTCGGCAACCGCACCGTCTGCGGCATCGGCCGCGGGGACTCCGCCATGCGGGTGGCCGGCCGGCCACCCAACACCCTGGCCCGGCTGGGGGAGGCCATGTCCGTCATCCGCGACCTCGCCGAGGGGCGGGAAGCGGTCGTCGGCGGAACACCGCTGCGCATCCCCTGGGTGAAGGACGGGAAGCTGCCGGTCTGGATGGCGGCCTACGGGCCCAAGGCCCTCGCCCTCGCCGGGCAGCGGGCGGACGGGTTCATCCTGCAGCTCGCCGATCCGTTCCTGACGGAGTGGATGATCCGGGCCGTGCGCACCGCGGCCGAGGAGGCCGGACGCGACCCCGACTCCCTGACCATCTGCGTGGCCGCCCCCGCCTACGTGGGTGACGACCTGGCCCACGCCCGGGAGCAGTGCCGCTGGTTCGGCGGCATGGTCGGCAACCACGTGGCCGACCTGGTCTCCCGCTACGGCGAGCACTCCGGCCTGGTGCCCGAGGCCCTCACCGAGTACATCAAGGCCCGCGAGGGCTACGACTACAGCCACCACGGCCGGACCGGGAACCCGGACACCGCCTTCGTCCCCGACGAGATCGTGGACCGCTTCTGCCTGCTCGGCCCGCCGCAGGCGCACATCGAGCAGCTCCGGGCCCTGCGGGAGCTGGGGGTCGACCAGTTCGCGCTGTACGCCATGCACGACGCCAGGGAGGCCACCATCGACGCCTACGGCGAGCAGGTGATCCCGGCCCTCAACGGCTGACCCGCAACGGCCGACCTGCAGAGGCCCCCTCCTGAGGCGTTCCGGGAGGGGGCCTTCTGCGGTTCGGCGTACGCGCGCTACGCGGGGAATTCCCCTGCCTGCACACCCGTGACGAACGCGGACCACGCGGCCGGCTCGAACATCAGGGCCGGGCCTTCCGGGTCTTTGCTGTCCCGGACGGGAACGGTGCCGTGGGCGCTGACGTGCGCCGGGGACCACTCCAGGCAGTTACCGCCCTCTGCGCTGCTGTAGCTGGACTTGACCCACTGGGTCGGACCGATCTTCACAACAGTGTCTCCATCTGCTGAACGATCAAACGCGCGCTGTCCCGTGCCGAAAGCGCGTCGCTCGTGAGTTCATCGTAGGTACGGAGCGCCGTCCGCACGTCGGACGGATCTTCAACGATACCGGCGGTCCGATAGCTCTCCACGCAGACAGTGACCGTGTGGCTCGGGGCAGTCAAGAGCGTCACGGGCCAGTCGCTGAACAGGTGCGCAGGCGCGTCCAGCGGAAGGATCTGGATGCGGACAGTCGGGCGTTCCCCAGCTTCCAGCAAGACCCCCAGTTGGCGGCGCATGATGTCCGGCGGGCAAAAACGACGCCGAAGAACGGACTCACAGAGCACCACACGGATGTCGGGGGGAGTCTCCGAGTCCAGCAGGGCCTGGCGCGTGAGCCGGTTGGCAATGAACGCCGCCACCTCATCGTCCCCCGCAAGAGGGGCGCCCCCCTTGAACAAGAGCCGCGCATAGTCGGCCGTCTGGAAAAGCCCGGGGACGATGGTTGGGGACCATTCGCGGATCACCAGGGCCGTCCGTTCAAGGGCCATGCGTTGTCGGTACAGCGACGGGAAGGACCGCGCTACGGCGTCCTCATAGAGACGCTTGAACTTCCCGTCCGTCCCGAAGACCTGGTCCAATCGAGGTGGAAGGTCCGGAGGAATGGGCCCTTTGCGCGTCTCCACACGGGAGATCGTGCTTTTGGAAGTCCTGGTCAGCCTCGCCAGCTGAGTCTGGTTCAGAGGCTCATCCGGGTACAGCTCACGCGCGCTCCGACACTCCTCGGCGAACTCCCGGCGTGGGTCGTCTGCACCCTGTCCGTCTCCTGATGCCCCTCCGTTCACGTCCATAACTCCCCCTGACCATTGACCTGGTCACGTGCGGTCGTCGCGTCATCCACGCCGGTCAACGGCGTACGCATATGCCAGCCCGACCAACGCCCAGGTTGGGCGCTGAAGCTCTCCTCACAGTACCGATTCCTACCCCATTCTTGTCACCAACCAGCCACACACAGTGAGGGGTTCGGATGGCTGAGCATGGTGCATCGGTGTCCAGCGGCGTCGTGGGCCCGGAAGTGGCCGGAGCCGAAGGCGGCCCCGGGCAGCCGACGCCGGACACCGTGACGTTCGCTCCGTGGATTCCGCTTCCCGCCGGCATCCCGCGGGGCCCGTACACCCGGCCGGACCGGGAACTCCTGAAGCGGCACGTGGCCGGACTGGAGTGGATGCGCGATGAGTCGGAGTGAGAACGCACCGCCGGGACCTGTGCTGTCGGCCGGCTCGAAGCTGGAGCCCGTCCCTGTCCAGGGGTGCGATGTGTGCGAACCCTGCGGCCGGGAGCGGGAGGAGGCCCGCCGGGCGGGCCGTTCGCTGGAGGTCCGGAGCCTCAACGGCGTGATCGCGGGCCATCCCCACGGAAGGGAGGTGCGGGCGTGACCAGGACAGCGGCGCCCCCCGAGTTCTACAGGTCGCCCGAACAGATCACGATGGGGTCCGTCGTCTTCGACAAGGACGCCGACATGGTGGCCGTGGTGCGCACGGTGAAGGGCCTCATGATCGGACTGGAGCGGCCCACGGGACTCGCCTGGGAAGTGGCCTACGGCCGTCTGCGACCGGGCACGGAGCGCGAAACGCGGCAGCTCCAGGCCTTGGCGAAGCTCCAGCGGGCCCGGATGCGAGGCATGTCGTGAGCTGCACCAAGTGCGCCCCCAGGCTCCGCCCCCTTGCCGGATGCCCATTCCGGCGTCCCCCGCGTTGAGTGATCGCGGCAGAGGGGCGGGCAAGACCCCGGGCGACTGTCCAACGGACAGCGGCAGTCGGCCGGGTAAGCAATCACCTGGCCCCCGGGTGCCAACGATGCGGAGTGGGTGCGGCTCCGGTTGCGTCTGTCGAAGTCCGGCCGGTATGACGGCCGTTGGGCCGGGCATCGCAGGGCACTCATGGGGGGTCTCGTACCGATTGCGCACGGCGCGGGAAGGCTGTTGCCACTGCCTGCGCGCTCTTGTTAACGTCGGCTGCGACATCTCACCGTAGGGTTCCGCCCTCGCCATTCAGCCTCCTTGTGTCCGGTGACACCAGGAAGGTGGGAGTCACACCAGATACTGACAAGGTGTGCGGCGATGGTTGCGGTTCGGCGAGCAGAAACGGCTTTGGAAGCCGTTGATCTGGTCAAGACCTACTCGACAGGCAGGAACAAACCCCCGGTCACAGCGCTGCGAGGACTGAGCTTCTCCGCTGCGAAGGGGACCGTCTTCGGGCTGCTCGGCCCGAACGGGGCAGGCAAGTCCACCACGGTGAAGATTCTCTCCACGCTGTCGGTCGCCGACTCGGGATCGGCACGCGTCGCCGGCATCGACGTCGCGGCGAAGCCGGACCGGGTGCGCCAGGCGATCGGGTTCGTGGCTCAGAAGCCCGGCACGGACCCGATGGGGACCGCGACCGAGAACCTGTTGCTCGCGGGCCGCATCCACGGGATGTCCCGCCGTGACGCCGAGGCGCGGGCTCGTGGGCTCATCGACAGGTTCGGCCTGTCCGACGCCGCGAACCGGCTGGTGAACACGTACTCCGGTGGCATGGCGCGCAAGCTGGACGTCGCGGTCGGGCTGATGCACCGCCCGCAGGTGCTCTTCCTCGACGAGCCGACGACGGGTCTCGACCCCCAGGCCCGGAGCGAGATGTGGCACGAGATCGCCAGGATGGCCGCGGACGAGCAGATGACGGTGCTGCTCACCACGCATTACCTCGACGAGGCCGACCACCTCGCCGACCGGCTCGCGATCGTCGACCACGGCACGGTGGTCGCTGCGGGTACCCCGGAGGAGCTCAAGAGTGACCTGCGCGGCGACGCGGTGCACGTCGAGCTGGCAGAGGCCGACGGCAGAGCACGCGCGGTGCTGCAACGGGTGCCGGAACTACGCGATATCACCATGGACGGGTGCACGGTCCGTGGCCGCACCGACGACGGCGCCCGGGCCTTGCCGCCCGTGCTGGCCGCACTCGAAGACGCGGGAATCGTCGTCACCTCCGCGACGCTTGCCCGCCCTTCGCTCGACGACGTCTACCTCCGGCACACCGGTCACAGCCTCGAGGCTGCCGGTGCCGAGGAACCGAAGGCTCTGGAGGCGGCGAAGTGACCACCGCACACAGGGAACCCGTCGCCACGCGTCCGCTGACCTTGATCATGCACTCCGCGTACCTCACCGGCCGCCTGCTGCGAACGCTGCGGAGGATGCCCGCCTTCCTCGTCATCGGGCTCGTGCAGCCGGTGCTCTGGCTGCTGTTGTTCGGGCAGCTCTTCCGCTCGGTGGTGAACCTGCCCGGGTTCGCGCACGGCGGTGGCGGTTTCCTGCAGTTCCTCGCGCCGGGTGTGGTGATGATGACCGCGCTGTTCGCGAGCGCGTGGGCAGGGACGACCTACCTGCAGGACATCGACCGCGGCGTGATGGACCGGCTGCTGACCTCTCCTGCCAGCCGAGGCGCCATGGTGTGCGCGACCATGGCCCACCAGGCGATCCAGACAGTCGTCCAGAGCCTGGTCATCGTGGTCATCGCACTGATCGCAGGCGCCCGCTTCCCCGGCGGCGTCGCCGGCGTCGGCGTGACAGTCCTGGCCGCGGTACTGCTGGCGCTGATCTTCGCGGCACTGTCCGGTGCCGTTGCCCTGCTGACCCGTCAACAGGCGACGCTGATCGCGATCTCCCAGTTCACCACGCTGCCGCTGATGTTCCTGAGTTCTGCCGTGATGGACCTCCACCTCGCTCCGAGCTGGGTCGGGAAGGTCGCCGGGTACAACCCCGTGGAATGGGCGGTCGTCGCGGCGCGGCAGGCGATGCTCGCGCACACCGACTGGAGCACGGTCTGGACCCGTCTGGGACTGCTCGCGGCGGCCGTCCTCGTGATGGGTCTCCTGGCCGCACGGGCATTCCGGCTCTACCGGAAGTCGACGTAACGCGTCGTGGAAGACCGGCCGCCCACCCCTGCTTCCGTGCTTCTTGCGGTGGGCGGCCTGGTCCGCCGTTCTCCGGAAATCACCGCCTTGATCTTCCGTTTGCGCGCATGGGCGCGGTCGGCACGGGACGAGTACGCCTTGTCCGCCGCGACAGCGTCCGGCCGGGTGGGCGCCCCCGGTCGGGCCCCCGTTCCTCAACCGCCGGTGTTCCGCCCCAACAACCGGACGGTGCGTTGCGCCAGTTCGCTGACTCGGACCCCGTCGAAGCCGAAGACGGCGCTGCGCACCCGGTCCTCCAGGGGATCGGTCCACTGGGCGGGGATCGCCGAGGCCCCGCACAGGACGCCCGCGACCGAGCCGGCCGTGGCGCCGGCCGAGTCGGTGTCCAGGCCGCCCCGGACCGTGAGTGCGATGGTGGTGCTGAAGTCGCCCTCGCCGTAGAGGAGTCCGGCGGTGAGTACGGCGGCGTTGGGCAGGGTGTGGATCCAGTGCAGCCCGCCGAGCTCGCGGTCCAGCTCGTCGAGGGTGTCCTCCCACTTCGTGCCCGCGTCGTACAGGGCGGCCGTGTGCCGGACGGTGCGGGCCAGCCGGCACCCCGGCGGGATCTGTGCCAGTCCGGCTTCCAGGGCGGCCCGTGGGGTGGCCGCGGTGAAGGCGGCGGCGACGAGCGCGGCGGCCCACATCGCGCCGTACACGCCGTTCCCGGTGTGCGACAGGACGGCGTCGCGCCGGGCGAGGGCGGCGGCGCGCCGCGGATCCCCGGGGGAGACGAAGCCGTGGATGTCGGCGCGGATCAGCGCCCCGATCCACTCCTGACAGGGGTTGTCGACGGTCGCGGTGGCCGGGGGCCGCAGGCCGTTCACGAGGTTGCGGTAGGCGGCGCGTTCGGCGGTGAACGTCTGCAGATAGGGGAGACGGAGCAGCCACAGCTCGCCGACCTGCTCGGTGGTGAAGCCGAAGCCGTGGGTCTCCAGCAGGTGCAGTCCGAGGATCGTGTAGTCGATGTCGTCGTCGCGGACGCTGCCCCGGATGTTGCCGCGCGTACACTGCGGCCACTCGGGGCGCAGTTCGAACTCGCCCGGTGTTCCATCGCTTCCACTCGCTGCCGTATCGCTTCCGCCCGGTGCGGTAGCGGTTCCGGCCGGCGGGGGCGGGAGGTAGTCCGTGAGGGGGAGGGCGTCCGTGCGGCGCAGATAGCGGTCGATCCGCTCGCGGGTCCAGTGGTCGCCGCGCTCGACGGGTTTGCCGAGCATGTTGCCCGCGATCCGGCCGAGCCAGCCGCCGAGGACCCGGTCGTCGAGGCTGCGGCTGTCGAGGCCGGCGGTGCGTTGCGCAGTCATGCCTCCGGTGTACTACCGGTGCGGGCCGAGCGCCGTAACGCGGTGGTCGGTCGAGGCCACGTGTCGGCCTGCTGACAAGCACCGGTCCCGGCCCCCTTCCGTCCAGGACGGCTTCGTGCACACCCCCTGACGGGGGACAGCCCGCTGCGTAGGCTGCGCCGAAGGCGCCGAGGGGCCGAACGACAGCACCGGCGAGACGGCGCACCGGGCCGAACGACAGCACCGACGGGACCGTGCACCGGCCCGGACGACAGCACCGACGGGACCGCACACCGGCCCGGACGATCGGCCCGGACGACCGGACCGGACGATCGGAGCGCACGACCGGACAGGGAGCCGCCACCATGTTCACCACCCGGCCCACCCTCCAGGGCACGTTCGGCATGGTGTCCTCGACCCACTGGCTCGCCTCCCAGTCCGCGATGGCGGTGCTGGAGGGCGGCGGCAATGCCTACGACGCGGCGGTCGCGGCCGGTTTCGTGCTGCACGTCGTCGAGCCGCATCTGAACGGCCCCGCCGGTGAGGTGCCCATCCTGCTGGCCCCCGCCGACGGGCCCGTCCGGGTGCTCTGCGGACAGGGCCCGGCGCCGGCCGGGGCGACCGTCGAGCACTACACCTCGCTGGGCCTGGACCTCGTCCCCGGCACCGGCCCGCTCGCCGCGGCCGTGCCGGGCGCCTTCGACGCCTGGATGGTGCTGCTCCGGGACTACGGGACCCGGCGCCTCCGGGACGTCCTCGGGTACGCCGTCGGCTATGCGGAGCGAGGCCATCCGCCGGTCGAGGGCCTGGTCCGCACGGTCGCGGCGGTGCGGGAGCTCTTCACCACGGAGTGGACCTCGTCCGCGGCGGTCCACCTCCCCGGCGGGCGCCCACCCGCCGAGGGCAGCCTGGTCCGGAACCCGGCGCTCGCCGCCACCTGGCGCCGCGTCATCGCCGAGGCGGAGGCGGCCGGGGAGGGCCGTGAGACACAGATCGAGGCCGCCCGGCGCGTCTGGCGGGAGGGGTTCGTCGCCGACGCGCTGAGCGACGCCGCCGCCCGTCCCACGCGGGACAGCTCCGGCGGGCGCCATGCCGGCACCCTCACCGGCGACGACCTGGCCGCCTTCGGCGCGACGTACGAGGAGCCGGTCAGCCACGACTGGAACGGCTGGACCGTCTGCAAGCCCGGCGGCTGGTCCCAGGGGCCCGCCTTTCTCCAGCAGCTCGCGCTGCTGCCCGACGACCCGGCCGAACCGCCCTACGGCAGCCCCGCGTACGTGCACCGGCTCATCGAGGGCAGCAAGCTCGCGATGGCGGACCGGGAGGCCTGGTACGGGGACGCCGACGGTCCGGGCACGGTGCCCGTCGGGGCCCTGCTGGCCGGACCGTACAACGCCGCGCGCCGGAAGCTGATCGGGGACGAGGCCTCATACACGCTGCGACCGGGCGGCCCCGAGGGGCGTGAACCGCGGCTGGGCGCGGGCGTACGGACGGCCGCCGTCCGGGGGCGTGCGCCCGCGGAGGCGACGGCGCCCGGCACCGGCGAGCCCACGACGGCTCACAGCGACGGCGCGACGACCCGGGCCGACGGCACCACCCGAGGAGACACCTGCCATCTCGATGTCGTCGACCGCTGGGGGAACATGGTCGCCGCCACGCCCAGCGGCGGATGGCTCCAGTCCAACCCGGTCGTGCCCACCCTCGGCTTCCCGCTCGGCACCCGGTTGCAGATGGCGTGGCTCGAACCGGGCCTGCCGAACTCCCTCACCCCGGGCCGTCGTCCCCGTACGACGCTGTCCCCCTCGATCGCCCTGCGGGACGGGGAGCCGGTGCTGGCGTTCGGCACGCCGGGAGGCGACCAGCAGGACCAGTGGCAGGTGCACTTCTTCCTGGCCGTGGCACTGCGACGGCCGGTCCGCGGCGGGCTCGACCTCCAGGGCGCCATCGACGCGCCGAACTGGCATCAGGACGGCTTCCCCAGCTCCTTCCACCCACGGGGGATGCGGCCCGGCGGGGTCACGGTCGAATCGCGGATCGGCGCGGAGGTGATCGGCGAGCTCCGGCGCCGCGGCCACCACGTGACCGTCGGGGGCCCCTGGACGGAGGGGCGGCTGTGCGCGGTGGCCCGGGATCCGCGCACGGGGATCCTGTCGGCGGGGGCCAATCCCCGGGGCGCGCAGGGGTACGCGGCCGGCCGCTGACCGGGGCGGGCCGCGCCGCACGCCGCAGGCGCTGGAGAGCCGAGCGCCGGCGCCACACGCCGCAGGCGCTCGGCTCTCCGGCGGGCGCCGGGACACGCGCCGCCGCCCCAGCCCCCGGACCAGCCCCCGGACGCAATACGCCGGGCCCGGGGGGCACCTGCCTCACCCCGCCCCCTGTGGCCCTCGTCACCTCACCCCGTCGCCCCTTCGCCGCCGTTAACCCGCAGGCCATCGCCCCGTCCCCGGCAGGACGGCCGCGGTGTCGGCGGTGCGTGGTTCGATGGGTGAATGATCGATGACTTCGTCTTCGGGGCCGACGCGGCCCGCAACCTGTCCGCCGTAGAGGAAGCGGTCCGCAAAGCGGCCGCCGCCGAGATCCTGCCCAGGTTCCGGCAGCTCGCCGAGCACGAGATCGTCGAGAAGAACGGACCGCACGATCTGGTGACGGTCGCCGACCGGCTCGCCGAGGAGCACCTCACCGCCTCGCTCTCCGAGCTGCTGCCGGGGTCGGTGGTGGTCGGCGAGGAGGCGGTGCACGCCGATCCGGACATAGCCCAGGCGCTGAGCGGGGACGCGCCGGTGTGGATCGTGGACCCGGTCGACGGCACCCGGCAGTTCGTGCACGGCGACCCGGGCTTCGCCACTCTCGTCGCGCTCGCCTACCGGGGCGAGCTGTACGCGTCGTGGACGTACGCCCCGGCGTCCGACCGGATGGCGGTCGCCGTGCGGGGCGCGGGAGCCTCCCTGAACGGCGCGGCGCTGCGCTGCGGCACCCCGGACCCGGACGCCGCCCTCACCGTCGCCACCTCGCACCCCGACTTCACCTCCCCGGAGGAGACCGTGGCGTTCCGGCGGCTGGAGGTCCCGGGACTGGCGCCGCGGCCGTGCGGTTCGGCGGGGCTGGAGTATCTCGCCGTCGCGGAAGGGACGCTCGGCGCCGTGGCCTTCGGCTGGGAGAACCCGTGGGACCACGCCGCGGGGCTGCTGCTGGTCGCCGAGGCGGGCGGGTCGAGCGCCACGGTCGCGGGCGAGCGGTTCCGGCTGGCCGGCGGGAACGCCCTGCCGTTCACCGCGGCCCGGGACGCGGCGTCGGCCCGGCGGATCCTCGGCCTGATGCGGGGCGCGGCCGACGCCTGAGCCCGCCGACGGCTGAGCCCCGCCGGCTCCGGACGGGCCGGCTCCGGACAGGCAGGGTCCGGACGGGCCGGCTCCGGCGGGTGGCCGCCTATCCTGGGCGGAGCCCGAACGGCCGAGCGAGGAGGCCGTGGGGTCCGGCCGTCCGACGAAGGGGTCCTGCGGTGGCGTCGATGCTCGATGTGGTCGTGGTGGGGGCCGGGCCGAACGGGCTCACCGCCGCCGTCGAACTCGCCCGGCGGGGCATGGCGGTGGCGCTGTTCGAGGCCGAGTCCACGGTGGGTGGCGGAGCGCGCACCGAGGAGCTCACCCTGCCCGGGTTCCGGCACGACCCCTGTTCCGCCGTCCATCCGTTCGGCGCGGGGTCACCCGCCTTCAACGCGATGCCCCTGGACCGCTTCGGGCTGGAGTGGCTGCACCCGGAGCTGCCGATGGCGCATCCCTTCCCGGACGGCACGGCCGCGGTGCTGGCGCACACGGTCGGTGAGACGGCGGCCTCGCTCGGCAGCCGTGACGCGGGCGCGTACCGGCGTCTGGTCGCCCCGTTCATCGGGCACTGGGACTCCCTGGCGGCGGACTTCCTCCGTCCGCCGTGGCTGGGGGTGCCGCGCGACCCGGTGCGCTTCGCCCGGTTCGCGGCGCTCGGTCCGCAGCCGGCCACCCTGCTGAACCGGCGGTTCCACGATCCGAAGGCCCGTGCGCTCTTCGCCGGACTGGCCGCTCACGCCATCGCGCCGCTCGGCGGCATGTCCACGGGCGGTCTGGCCGTGCTGTTCGCGCTCGCCGCGCACGCGCACGGCTGGCCGGTGGCGCGGGGCGGCTCGCAGGCCGTCTCCGACGCCCTCGCCGGCTATCTGCGCACCCTGGGCGGCACCGTCCACACCGGTACGACCGTCAAGCGGCTCGACGACCTCCCGCCGGCCCGCGCCTATGTCTTCGACACCTCACCCACCGCGCTGGCCCGGATCGCCGGACTCGGCAGCACCTACCGGTCCTTCCGCTACGGCCCCGGAGCCTTCAAGATCGACTACGCGCTGGCCGGCCCGGTGCCCTGGGCCGCGGCGGAGGCCCGGCGGGCCGGAACGGTCCATCTGGGGGCGTCCGTCCGGGAGATCGGCGACGCCCTGGACCGCGCCGTGCACGGCCGGGCGCCCCGGATCCCGTTCCTGATCACCTCCCAGCCCACCGTCGTCGACCCGAGCCGGGCCCCCGAGGGCCGGCACGTCCTCTGGGCGTACGGGCACGTCCCCAACGGCTGGCGCGGGGACGCCACCGAGGCCGTCGAGCGGCAGATCGAGCGGTTCGCCCCCGGGTTCCGCGACCTGGTCCTGGCGCGAGCCGTCTCCGGGCCCCCGGAGATGGCCGCCCGCAACGCGAACTACGTCGGGGGCGACATCGGGTGCGGCGCCTTCGACGGCCTCCAGTCGGTGCTCCGCCCCAAGGCGGCGCGGGTGCCGTACGCCACCGCCCGGCCGGCGGTGTTCCTCTGTTCATCGGCGACGCCGCCGGGCGGGGGAGTGCACGGCATGTGCGGTCACAACGCCGCCCGCGCGGTCTGGCGGAGGCTGCGCGCACCGCACCGCTGACCGCCCGCACCGCGCCACTGATTGCGCGCACCGCACCGCACCGCTGACTGCAACGGGGCGGCCTCCGACCCGTAACCGCCGACGGCCTTCATGAACGCCGGGCGCCGCGTGGGGCGTCGCCTGGCGCGGCATGCCATCAGTGCTCGGTCGGGCGCCCATGTACCAAGTGGCCCGGGACAGTTCAGGCGCCCCGCGCCTCGCCCGGAAGCACCCGGTCGCGCGAGCCCGGTCAGGCCTCCATGTCCCGGGCGACGCCTGCCCCGTCACGCCGCCCGGGCGAGGTCGGCCAGCACATCGGCCCGTACCGTCCCGGGCTCGGTGCCCAGCCGTCGCAGCACCTCCGAGGTCAGCTTGTCCGCGGGGTCGAGCAGGCCCAGCAACAGGTGCTCCACACCGATGTGGCGGGACTTCAGGTCCACGGCCTCGCGCAGCGAGCGCTGCAGTGCCCGCCGGGCCCGCGGGGCGAACGGGATGTGGCCTCCACGGTCGCCGTCCCGGTTCCGCCGGCGGCCCAGGGGGAACGGCAGCAGCCTCCGCGGCCGCGGGCCCGGCTCCGGCGCGTCGAGGGCACCGGGCCCGAAGGTCCGCTCCGCGCGGCTGCGCACCTCGTCCAGATCGATGCCGAGCGCCTGCAACGCCTCCGCGTCGACGGCGCCGTGGCCGTCCGGGCCGTTCCCGCGGCCGAGCACCGTTTCGACGGCGCTCCGGCAGGCCGGGGCCGTGATGCCCCGACGGCGCAGGGTGTCCGCCACCGGGGAACCCTCCTGGGCCAGCACCCCGAGAAGCAGGTGCTCCGTGCCGACATCGGTGTGCCCCAGACTCCTGGCCTCCTGCTGGGCCTGCATCACGACCGTGCGCGCCTGCCTGGTGAAACGTTCGAACATCCCTACCTCCTGGCGTGCTTCTTGTGGACTGCCTGCCGGCTCACGCCCAGCGCTGCTCCGATCTCCTCCCAGGACCAGCCGTGCCGCCGGGCGCTGTCGACCTGGAGCGCCTCCAGCCGTTCGACGAGCCGGCGCAGCGCGGCCACGGCGCGCAGGCCGACGGCGGGGTCGCCGTTGAGGGCGGCCTCCGCGGTGTCCACGGCCTCTCTCGCTTCCGTTCCAGCTGCTTCCGTCATACGTGTCAACCTAGGGTGACAAAAACTTGCTGTCAACCATCATTGACGAACGGGGTGCGGCCCCCGCCGCGGGCCCCCGACATCGATGTCGGATTCTCGCCAGCCGCAGCGCCTCCCGTGCTCGATGCTGGAACCCATGCACACCGAGACCGAGAGGTGCGTACGCGCCGTCCGCTCGAAGGACGCCCGTTTCGACGGCTGGTTCTTCACCGCGGTCCTGACCACGCGCATCTACTGCCGGCCGAGCTGCCCGGTGGTGCCGCCGAAGGCCGAGAACATGCGGTTCTACCCGAGCGCCGCCGCCGCTCAGCAGGCCGGATTCCGGGCCTGCAAGCGCTGCCGTCCCGACGCCAGCCCCGGATCGCCGCAGTGGAACGAGCGCGCCGACCTCGTCGCGCGGGCGATGCGCCTGATCGCCGACGGCTGCGTCGACCGTGAGGGCGTCTCCGGGCTCGCCGTCCGCCTCGGCTACAGCACGCGCCAGGTGGAGCGGCAGCTGCTCGCCGAACTGGGCGCCGGGCCGCTCGCCCTCGCACGGGCCCAGCGGGCCCAGACCGCCCGGCTGCTCATCGAGACCAGCGTCCTGCCGATGGCGGACGTCGCCTTCGCGGCCGGGTTCGCCAGCATCCGCACCTTCAACGACACGGTGCGCGAGGTGTTCGCCCTTTCCCCGTCGGAGCTGCGCAACCGGGCCGCGGGCAACGGACGGGCCCCCGGCACCGGACATGCCCCCAGCACCGGACGAGCCTTCGTCACCGCCGCCGCCCCCTCCGCCACCACCGGGACCCCCGCCACCGAACCAGCCGCCGTCACCGGCACGCTCTCCCTCCGGCTCCCGTACCGTGCGCCCCTCTGCCCGGACAACCTGTTCGGGCACCTGGCCGCCACCGCCGTACCGGGCGTCGAGGAGTGGCGCGACGGTGCCTACCGCCGCACCCTCCGCCTGCCCTACGGCCACGGAGTCGTCGCCCTGCGCCCCGCGTCCGGGCACGTCGCCTGCACCCTCGCCCTCACCGATCTGCGCGACCTCACCCTCGCCATCAGCCGCTGCCGCCGGCTGCTCGACCTCGACGCAGACCCGGTCGCCGTCGACGGCCTCCTGGGGACCGACCCCGTCCTCGCCCCGCTGGTCGCCCGGAACCCCGGCCGCCGGGTCCCGCGGACGGTCGACGCGGCCGAATTCGCCGTACGGGCCGTCCTCGGACAGCAGGTGTCCACCGCAGCGGCCCGCACCCACGCGGCCCGGCTCGTCCGGGACTGCGGCGACCCGGTCGACGACCCCGCGGGCGGGCTCACCCACCTCTTCCCGGAACCGGACACCCTGGCCGCCCTCGACCCCGAGCGGCTCGCCCTGCCCCGCACCCGCCGCACCACGCTCACCACCCTGGCCGCCGAACTCGCCGCCGGCCGGATCGTCCTCGGCGCCGGCAGCGACTGGGGCGCGGCGCGGGAACGGCTCGCGGCGCTGCCGGGCATCGGCCCCTGGACCGTCGAGACCGTCGCGATGCGGGCCCTCGGCGACCCCGACGCCTTCCTCCCCACCGACCTCGGACTGCGGCGCGCCGCCCGGGCCTCCGGTCTGCCCGGCACCCCCGCGGCCCTCACCGCCCGCGCGGAGGCCTGGCGGCCCTGGCGGGCGTACGCAGTCCAGTACCTCTGGGCGACCGACGACCACCCCATCAACCACCTGCCGACCGGCTGACCCCGGCCGCACCACCTCACGCCGGGCGGCCGCGACGGCCCCGAACCAGGAGCAACCGCATGTCACAGCGCACCCACACCGTGATCGACAGCCCCCTCGGACTGCTGACCCTGGTGGCCACCGACGGCACCCTCTCCGGCCTCTACATGACCGAGCAGCGGCACCGCCCCCCGGAGGACACCTTCGGCCCGCCGGACGACACACCGTTCACCGCGGCCGTGGAGCAGCTCAAGGCCTACTTCGCCGGTGAACTCACCGCCTTCGAGCTGCCCCTGCGGCTGGACGGCACGCCCTTCCAGCGCCGCGTCTGGACCGCCCTGCGGGACATCCCGTACGGCGGGACCGTCTCCTACGGGCAGTTGGCCGGCCGCCTCGGACTCCCGTCCGCGGCACGGGCGGTGGGCCTGGCCAACGGCCGGAACCCCATCGGCATCATCGTCCCCTGCCACCGGGTCGTCGGCGCGGGAGGCAGCCTCACCGGCTACGGCGGCGGACTCGACCGCAAACGCCGTCTCCTGGACCACGAGTCGGGCGACGCCGGACACACCCTCTTCCCGCGGGCGCAGGTGCTTCCACCGCGGAGGGGCCGGGGTGCGGCGAAGACCGCCGGGTGACGCGCCCGACGGCCGGGGAGGAGCGGGGCGGTACGACAGGGCAGTTCGGAGGTGTCGCCCGTTCAGCCCGTCTCGTCGCCCAGTTGCCGCAGCAGGGCCGGCAGCGCCGTACCGATGGGCTCGCGCACCAGCTCGTCGGCGTGCTCGTCGTACGGGGTCGGCTCGGCGTTCACGATGATCAGTCGTGCGCCGTGCTGCGCCGCGGTGCCCGCCAGCGAGGCGGCGGGCTGCACCTGCAGGCTGGTGCCGACGGCGATGAAGACGTCGCACGCCTTCGCGACGGTCAGCGCGGAGCCGAGCACCTCGGGGTCCAGCCGCTCGCCGAACATCACCGTCGCCGACTTGAGGATGCCCCCGCACACCCGGCACGGCGGGTCCTCCTCACCCGCCGCGACCCGCTCCAGCGCCTCGGACATCGACGAGCGCTCCCGGCAGCCGGTGCACTCCACGGCCCGTGCGGTGCCGTGGAGTTCGAACACCTTGCGGTCGGGCATCCCGGCCAGCTGGTGCAGACCGTCCACGTTCTGGGTGATCACCCGCACCGGCACGCCCGACCGTTCCAGTTCGGCCACGGCGAGATGCGCGGCGTTGGGCTGCGCGCGCAGCGTGGCGCCGTCCTGCCGCATCCGCCAGGAGCGGCGCCGGATCGCGGGATCGGCCATGTAGTACGCGTAGGTGACGAGCTTCTCGGCCTCGGGGTCCTTCCGCCACAGCCCGTTCGGCCCACGGTAGTCGGGGATACCGGAATCGGTGGAGATCCCGGCACCGCTCAGAACCGCCACGAGGGGCCGCGTACCGTTGCTCATGCCGCGAGGGTACGCACGGCACCGCCGCTCCGGCGACCGCGTTTCGCCGGGGAGCGCTCCGCCGCGAACCACCCCGCGACCGGCAGCTGCCGGACCGACGGCTGCCGTGCCGACGGCTGCCGTGCCGATGAACGCCGGCCGACGAACGCCGAACCGATGGGTGCCGGGCCGATGGGCGCCGGGCCGATGGGCGCCGGGCCGGCGGCGCGCCGAGGCCGGTGGGCCAGCGGTCCCTCGGGCCGCTGGCCGCATCGCTACGTCCGCCGGACCGCCGTCAGCGCCCGGGGGCGGGAACCGGATGTCCGCCTTCCAGCTCCACCGTCCCGGTGCCCGCGGCCAGGGCCCCCAGCGCGGCCCGGACCCGGCGGGTCATGCCGGCCTCGAAGTAGCGCTGGATCTCGTCCTGCGGCACCAGCCGCCAGTCCGTCAGCTCGGCCTCCTGGAGCCTGACCGCCGCCAGCCGCGCCTCGTCCAGCACCCCGCCGTCGTACAGGTACGACACCAGCGGCGGCCGGCCGGTGCCCGGCACCCAGTCGATCGCGAGCAGCCGCCCCGGTTCGATGTCCAGGCCGATCTCCTCCGCCGCCTCGCGCCGCGCCGCCTGCCGCGGCGTCTCGCCCCGGTCCGACTCGACGGTGCCGCCCGGCAGGATCCAGGCGCCGTCGTCGCGGTAGTTCGGCTCCACCAGCAGCAGGCGCTCGTGCGCGTCCCGGAAGATGACGCCCGCGCCGGCCAGAACCCGTGGGAGCCCGGCGATGTACGTCGCATAGTCCATCGTCATTCCCCCGAGGGTAGCCGCTGCCCGGAACGCGCTCGCGGACGCGTTTCCGCACCTCAAAGTCCGTTTTCGGCCCGTCCGCGGAGACTGACAGCGCGCCCCTCCGGCGGATAGGGTCGCAGCGGCGCGACTGCCTGTTCGAAAATGCAAGGGGTTGGCAAGGTGGCGGACGCAGCAGTGTCTGAGACGGGGCGTGTTCTCATCGCCGCGGACAAGTTCAAGGGGTCCCTCACGGCCGTACAGGTCGCCGAGCACCTCACCGCCGGACTGCGCAGCGCGGCTCCGGGACTGCGGGTCGAGTCCCTGCCGGTGGCCGACGGCGGCGACGGCACGGTCGATGCCGCGGTCGCCGCCGGCTTCGAGCGGCACGAGGTGGAGGTCACCGGACCGCTCGGCGCCCCGCGCACCGCGGCGTTCGCGGTGCACGGCGACACCGCCGTGGTGGAGATGGCGGAGGCCTCGGGCCTGCGCCGGCTGCCCGACGGGGTGTTCGCGCCGTTGACGGCGACCACGTACGGCACGGGCGAGTTGCTCCGGGCCGCCCTGGACGCCGGTGCCCGCACCATCGTGTTCGGGGTCGGCGGCAGCGCGACGACCGACGGCGGCGCGGGCATGCTGGCCGCCCTCGGCGCCCGGCTCCTGGATGTCGACGGCGACCCGGTCGCCCACGGCGGCGCGCCGCTCCGCGAGCTGGTCACGGCCGATCTGACGGGGCTCGACCCGCGGATCGCCGACACCGACATCGTGCTGGCCGGCGACGTCGACAACCCGCTGACCGGCCCGGAGGGCGCCGCGGCGGTATACAGCCCGCAGAAGGGAGCCGGCGAGGAGGACGTGGCGACGCTCGACGCCGCCCTCGCCCACTACGCGACGGTCCTTCAGGAGGCGGTCGGCCCGTCCGCCGCGCAGCACGCCCTCGCCCCCGGAGCGGGGGCGGCCGGCGGCCTCGGGTTCGGGGCCCTGGTCGGTCTCGGTGCCCGCTTCCGGCCCGGCATCGACATCATGCTCGACGTCCTCGGCTTCGCGGCGGCCCTCGGCCGCGCCGATCTGGTCATCACCGGCGAGGGGTCGCTCGACGAGCAGACGCTGCACGGCAAGGCCCCGGCCGGCGTCGCGGCAGCGGCCCGTGAACAGGGCGTGGGCGTGGTCGCCGTCTGCGGCCGGCTGCAACTCCCGGAGAAGGCCCTGCGCACCGCCGGGATCCGCCGTGCCTACGCCCTCACCGACCTCGAACCGGACACCGCCCGCTGCATCGCCGAGGCGGGCCCGCTCCTGGAACGCCTGGCCCAGCACCTCGTGCGCGACCTCGTCCGCTGAACCGCTCCGGACCGCGCGTGGTCCGGAGCACACGGACCGGGGGAGACCTCCGACGGGCGGACCGCGGACCGTGGGAGACCACGGACGACCGGGTTCGGGGACGGCGGGGTACGGGGTGACCGGGTACCTGGAGAGACCGATAAAGCGACAAGGCAGGGCATGACCGTTTCGCGGGAGATGGCGGGCGGAATCCGCTCGACGGGTACCGAAAGGGACTTCGGCGCAAAACGACGTGAAAAAGCTTCACGTTCCACTCCGCGGTAAAAGAAAAGACAAAATCCGGCGGACGGTTCCCCGTCCGCCGGAATCTCCGTATTTCGATTCGAAGGCCCGGACGGCAATTCCGCCCACCGATCCGTGCCCCGGAGCGCTTTCCACCGAAAATCCGGCGTGACCGAATGCACCCGCGCCGCAATCCGCCACTCCAGGGCCAACACCCGGGCCGGCACCCCCTGGGCCAGGACACCTCGGGCCAGGCCCCCGGCCCCGGACCGGAACGCCCCCGGCCCAGGGCACCCGGCGGCCCCCGTAGTAGTGACGATGGCAGGCGCGCCGTCGCCCGCCCCCGGCCCGCCACACGCGCAGCCCGCACCCGACCGGTCCACACGGGCCCTCCACCGCCCCGCAGGCGCCTCAGGGCGGGGCCGGATCCCCTGAGGCTCAACGGACCGCCCACGCACGGACCAGGGCGTCCCGCACACGACGAGGGCCCCCGAGCAGTTCGCTCGGGGGCCCTCGAGGCCGTCCCTCTGCCGCCGTCCCCGGCGGCTCGGCATGCGTCGCGCTACGGCAGCTGTGCCGCCCGCGCCTCGCGCCGGTTGTCCCGGAAGGTGTTCACCCGCCGCGCCGTGGCGAAGAGCGGGATCACCGCGCCCAGCACCACCTGGAGCGCGCAGCCGGTCTGGAGCAGCAGCTGTCCGCCGGGCGCGTCGAACGCCCAGGCCGCCAGCAGGCCCATGCTGAGCACGATCCAGCCGAGCATCGCCACCGCGAGCCGTCCCCGCGGCTTCGGGTACTCGACCCGGCTCACCATCAGCCAGGCCACGCCGATGATCGCGAGCAGCGTCGGGACGAACGGCAGCTCCAGCAGGACGATCGAGACGACCGTCAGCGCGCCGAATGGACTCGGCATGCCCTGGAAGATGCCGTCACGCAGGGTGACGCAGGAGAATCTGGCAAGCCGGAGCACCACCGCCAGCAGCACCACGATCGCGGCCACCGCCGAGACCCGCTGGTGCGCGTCGGGCACGACCATGCCCCAGACCACGACGAAGTACGCCGGGGCCAGTCCGAAGCTGATCAGGTCCGACAGGTTGTCGAGCTCGGCCCCCATCGCCGAACTGCGCAGCTTGCGTGCCACGAGCCCGTCGAAGAGGTCGAAGACCGACGCCAGGAGCATGAGGATCACCGCGGTCGCGGCGCTGTGCCGCGCCATGCCGCCGTCCTCGCTGCCCGTCAGGTGCGGGATGAGGACGCCGGTGGTGGTGAAGTACACCGCCATGAAGCCGCACGTCGCGTTACCGAGCGTGAGCGTGTCCGCTATCGACAGCCGCGTGGACAGCGGCATGTCGTCGTCCTCGACCTCTTCGACGGCCTCGGGGACCCAGGTCTGCGGTTCCGGATCAATCACGGTCAAGGCGAGTCACCCCCGCGATAGTGGGCTGGCCGACCTCGACGGCCGTCTCGACGCCCTCGGGCAGATAGAGGTCCACCCGGGAGCCGAAACGGATCAGGCCGATGCGCTCGCCCTGCTCCACCTTGGTGCCCTGCGGCACGTACGGCACGATGCGCCGGGCCACCGCGCCCGCGATCTGCACCATCTCGATGTCACCGAGCTCGGTGTCGAAGTGCCAGACGACCCGCTCGTTGTTCTCGCTCTCCTTGTTGAACGCCGGAACGAAGCCGCCGGGCACGTGCTCGACGGACGTCACCGTGCCCGCCAGGGGCGCGCGGTTGACGTGGACGTTCAGCGGGCTCATGAAGATCGCGACGCGGGTGCGCCCGTCCTTCCACGGCATGATGCTCTGCACCACACCGTCGGCCGGCGAGATCACCCGGCCCTGGGTGATCTCGCGCTCGGGGTCGCGGAAGAACCACAGCATGCCCGCCGCCAGTGCGGTGGCGGGCACAGCGGCCGCGGCCCAGCGCCCGGAGCGCCGGGCGCGGCTGAGACTGACGGCCGCAGTGGCCACGGTCGGGAGGAGCCACGGCGATGCTCCGCGCGCGAGGCGGACCCGGCCGCGAGGTGCAGAGGTTTGGCTGTGGGGCATGGATGACCTTCGTAGCGGATGAATGCCGCGCAGTAATGGGGGACGGCGGCTTTCCGGGATGCTATCGGTTTCGTGCGGCAACTGGGCAAGCCAGGAGCCGAGTCGGTGTCCGAAGACCGATGGCAGGGTGTGATCTTCTTCTCGAAGAAGCTGCCCCAAAGCGGACAATTACCCCTGGAATCGATACTCCTCGAGCAGCCGACGACCAATGATCATTTTCTGGATCTCGGCGGTACCTTCGCCGATCAGCAGCATCGGCGCCTCACGGTACAGGCGCTCGATCTCGTACTCCTTGGAGAAGCCGTAGCCGCCGTGGATGCGGAAAGCGTCCTCGACGACCTCTTTGCAGTACTCGGAGGCGAGGTACTTCGCCATCCCTGCCTCGAGGTCATTGCGCTCCCCGGAGTCCTTTTTGCGTGCTGCATTCACCATCATCGCATGGGCGGCCTCGACCTTGGTAGCCATCTCGGCCAACTTGAACTGGACGGCCTGGTGCTGAGCGATCGGCTTGCCGAAGGTGTGCCGCTGCTGAGCATAGGAAACGCCCAGCTCAAAGGCGCGCTGCGCGACACCGCAGCCACGGGCGGCAACATTGACGCGACCGACCTCGACACCGTCCATCATGTGGTAGAAACCACGTCCGGTTTGTCCGCCGAGAACCCGATTTGCCGGGATTCGTAGACCATCCATGATGAGCTCGGTGGTGTCAACCCCCTTGTAGCCCATCTTCTCGATCTTGCCGGGGATGGTGAGACCGGGCCGGACCTCGCCGAAACCCGGCTCCTTCTCGACCAGGAAGGTGGTCATCGACTTGTGCGGGGCGGTGCCCTCGGGGTGCCCCTCGTCCGTCTTGGCCAGCACCGCGACCAGCGTCGACGAGCCGCCGTTGGTCAGCCACATCTTCTGGCCGTTGAGGACGTACTCCTCGCCGTCCCGGACGCCCTTGGAGGTGATGGCGGACACATCGGAGCCGAGCGCCGGCTCCGACATCGAGAACGCGCCGCGTACCTCGCCCAGCGCCATCTTCGGGAGGAAGTGGTCCTTCTGCTCCTGGGTGCCGTGCTGCTTGAGCATGTACGCCACGATGAAGTGCGTGTTGATGATGCCCGACACGCTCATCCAGCCGCGGGCGATCTCCTCGACGCACAGCGCGTACGTCAGCAGCGACTCGCCGAGGCCGCCGTACTCCTCGGGGATCATCAGCCCGAAGAGGCCGAGCTCCTTGAGGCCCTCGACGATGTGGGTCGGGTACTCGTCACGGTGCTCCAGCTCGGTCGCGACCGGCAGGATCTCCTTGTCGACGAAGTCCCGGACGGTGGACAGGATCTCCTGCTGGATGTCCGTCAGACCGTGCGTCTGCGCGAGGCGGCTCATCACTTCACCTGCTTCTTCTCGGCCGGGGCCGACAGCTCCGGGCGGCCGGGCTGCTCGCCGCCGCGCTCCTTGATGTAGCTCTCGGTCGGCACCATGACCTTGCGCCGGAAGACGCAGACCAGCGTGCCGTCCTGCTTGTAGCCCTTGGTCTCGACGTGGACGATGCCGCGGTCCGACTTGGACCGCGACGGCGTCTTGCCGAGCACGGTCGTCTCGCCGTAGATGGTGTCGCCGTGGAAGGTCGGCGCCACGTGCTTGAGCGACTCGATCTCCAGGTTGGCGATGGCCTTGCCGGAGACGTCCGGCACGGACATGCCGAGCAGCAGCGAGTAGATGTAGTTGCCCACCACGACGTTCTTGCCGAAGTCCGTCGTCTTCTCGGCGTAGTTCGTGTCCATGTGGAGCGGGTGGTGGTTCATGGTGAGCAGACAGAAGAGGTGGTCGTCGTACTCGGTGACCGTTTTTCCGGGCCAGTGCTTGTAGACCGCCCCGACCTCGAACTCTTCGTAGGTGCGTCCGAACTGCATGGTGCTCAGGCCTCCGGGGCTTCGAACTTGGACGTGCGGGTCATACCGGCCGCGCGGCCCTTGCCGGCGATGACCAGCGCCATCTTGCGGCTGGCCTCGTCGATCATCTCGTCCCCGAGCATGGCCGAGCCCTTCTTGCCGCCGGCCTCGGAGGTGCAGTAGTCGTACGCGTCCAGGATCAGCTCGGCGTGGTCGTAGTCCTCCTGGGAGGGGGAGAAGACCTCGTTGGCGGCCTCCACCTGGCCCGGGTGCAGCACCCACTTGCCGTCGAAGCCCAGCGCGGCGGCGCGGCCGGCGACCTCGCGGTACCCGTCCACGTTCTTGATCTGCAGGTACGGGCCGTCGATGGCCTGCAGGTCGTGGGTGCGGGCCGCCATGAGGATCCGCATGAGGATGTAGTGGTAGGCGTCGGCCGGGTAGCCGGGCGGCTGCTCACCGACGACCAGGGACTTCATGTTGATGGAGGCCATGAAGTCGGCCGGGCCGAAGATGATGGTCTCCAGGCGCGGCGAGGACGCGGCGATCTCGTCGACGTTCACCAGACCCTTGGCGTTCTCGATCTGCGCCTCGATGCCGATCCGCCCGACCTCGAAGCCCATGGTCTTCTCGATCTGGGTGAGCAGCAGGTCCAGCGCCTGCACCTGGGTGGCGTCCTGCACCTTCGGCAGCATGATGCAGTCGAGGTTGGGGCCCGCGCCCTCCACGACGGTCACCACGTCGCGGTAGGTCCAGTGGGTGGTCCAGTCGTTGACCCGCACGACCCTGGTCTTGCCCGTCCAGTCGCCGTTGTTGAGCGCGTCGACGATGGTGTGCCGGGCGCCCTCCTTGGCGAGCGGCGCGCACGCGTCCTCCAGGTCGAGGAAGACCTGGTCGGCCGGGAGGCCCTGCGCCTTCTCCAGGAAGCGCGGGTTGCTGCCCGGCACGGCGAGGCAGGAGCGGCGCGGCCGCAGGCGGTTCACCGAGGAGGAGGGTGCCCCTCCGTCGAGGGCGGTGGTGGGAGACAGGCGGGTCATGCGGGGACCTCCAGGGGGTCGAGCTTGTTCGCTTTCCGGATCTCGTCGACGATACGGCCGATGATCTCCGTGATGCCGAAGTCCTTCGGGGTGAAGACGGCCGCCACTCCGGCCGCGCGGAGCTTTTCGGCGTCCGCGGAGGGGATGATCCCGCCGACGACGACCGGGATATCGTCCGAACCGGTCCGGCGCAGCCGGTCCAGGACGTCCGGGACCAGCTCGGCGTGCGAGCCGGAGAGGATCGACAGGCCGACGCAGTGCACGTCCTCGGCCACCGCCGCGCCGACGATCTGTTCGGGGGTCAGCCGGATGCCCTGGTAGACCACTTCGAATCCGGCGTCCCGGGCGCGGACGGCGATCTGTTCCGCGCCGTTGCTGTGCCCGTCCAGGCCGGGCTTGCCGACCAGCAGCCGCAGCCGGCCGCTGCCCAGGTCCTCCGCCGTCCGGGAGACCTTCTCGCGGACCTCGGCGAGCGGGGTCCCGGCCTCGGCGGCGACGGCGACCGGTGCGCTGCTGACCCCGGTCGGGGCGCGGAACTCGCCGAAGACGTCCCGCAGGGCCCAGGCCCACTCGCCGGTGGTCACGCCGGCGCGGGCGCAGGCGAGGGTGGCGGCGAAGAGGTTGGTGTCCCCGGCGGCGGCCCCCTTGAGACCGGACAGCGCGTCCTGGGCGGCCCCTTCGTCGCGGTTGTCGCGCCACTCGTGCAGCGCGGCGACGACGCGGGCCTCGTTGGCGGGGTCCACGGTCATGATCGCGGTGTCGAGGTCGGCGGTGAGCGGGTTGGGCTCGGTGCCCTCGTAGCAGTTGACGCCGATGATCTTCTCGTCGCCGGCCTCGATGCGGGCCCGCCGCTCGGCGTGCGAGGAGACCAGCTGCGCCTTGAGGTAGCCGGACTCGACGGCCGCCATGGCGCCGCCCATCTCCTGGATCCGCTCGATCTCGGCCAGGCACTCCTCGACGAGGGAGTCGACCTTGGCCTCGATCACATGCGAGCCGGCGAAGATGTCGTCGTACTCGAGCAGGTCGCTCTCATGGGCGAGGACCTGCTGGATCCGCAGGGACCACTGCTGGTCCCAGGGGCGCGGGAGGCCCAGCGCCTCGTTCCAGGCGGGGAGCTGGACGGCCCGCGCGCGGGCGTCCTTGGAGAGCGTGACGGCGAGCATCTCCAGCACGATCCGCTGGACGTTGTTCTCCGGCTGGGCCTCGGTCAGGCCCAGGGAGTTGACCTGCACGCCGTAGCGGAACCGCCGCTGCTTGGGGTTCTCGATCCCGTACCGCTCGCGGGTGATCTTGTCCCAGATGCGGCCGAAGGCGCGCATCTTGCACATCTCCTCGACGAAGCGGACGCCCGCGTTCACGAAGAACGAGATCCGGGCGACCACGTCACCGAACTTCTCGGCCGGAACCTGGCCGGAGTCCCGCACCGCGTCGAGGACGGCGATGGCCGTGCTCATCGCGTACGAGATCTCCTGGACCGGGGTGGCCCCGGCCTCCTGCAGGTGGTAGCTGCAGATGTTGATCGGGTTCCACTTGGGGACGTTGGCCACCGTGTACGTGATCATGTCGGTGGTCAGCCGCAGGGAGGGCCCCGGCGGGAACACATGCGTTCCGCGCGAGAGGTACTCCTTGACGATGTCGTTCTGCGTCGTCCCCTGGAGCTTGGAGATGTCGGCGCCGTGCTCCTCGGCGACCACCTGGTACAGCGCCAGCAGCCACATGGCGGTGGCGTTGATGGTCATCGAGGTGTTCATCTGCTCCAGGGGGATGTCCTGGAACAGACGCCGCATGTCTCCGATGTGGGAGACCGGGACCCCGACCCGGCCGACCTCGCCGCGGGCGAGGATGTGGTCGGGGTCGTAGCCCGTCTGCGTCGGCAGGTCGAACGCGACGGACAGTCCGGTCTGCCCCTTGGCGAGATTGCGCCGGTACAGCTCGTTGGACGCCTCCGCCGTGGAGTGCCCGGCGTACGTCCGCATGAGCCAGGGACGGTCCTTCTTGGGGCGCTCGCTCGCCTCCGGGCGCTGGGATCCGGCCCCTGGCTCGCTCGCTGTCTGGCGCTCAGTCATCGAGGGTCTCTCAGACGTTCCGGAAGCGGTTGATCGCGTCGATGTGCTTGGCGCGCTTCTCCTCGTCGCGCACGCCCATGCCCTCCTCGGGGGCGAGGGCCAGCACGCCGACCTTGCCCTGGTGCAGGTTGCGGTGCACGTCGTAGGCGGCCTGGCCGGTCTCCTCCAGGCTGTACGTCTTCGACAGCGTGGGGTGGATCTTGCCCTTGGCGATCAGGCGGTTGGCCTCCCACGCCTCGCGGTAGTTGGCGAAGTGCGAGCCCACGATGGACTTGAGCGACATCCACAGGTAGCGGTTGTCGTACTCGTGGGTGTAGCCGGAGGTCGAGGCGCAGGTGACGATGGTGCCGCCCTTGCGGGTGACGTAGACCGACGCGCCGAAGGTCTCGCGGCCGGGGTGCTCGAAGACGATGTCGACGTCCTCGCCGCCGGTGAGCTCGCGGATCCGCTTGCCGAAGCGCTTCCACTCCCGCGGGTCCTGGGTCTGCTCGTCCTTCCAGAACTTGTAGCCCTCGGCGTTGCGGTCGATGATCGCCTCGGCGCCCATCGCGCGGCAGATGTCCGCCTTCTGGTCGCTGGACACGACACATATCGGGTTGGCGCCGCCGGCCAGGGCGAACTGGGTGGCGTAGGAGCCGAGGCCGCCGCTGGCGCCCCAGATCAGCACGTTGTCGCCCTGCTTCATGCCGGCGCCGTTGCGGGAGACCAGCTGGCGGTAGGCGGTGGAGTTGACCAGGCCCGGGGCCGCCGACTCCTCCCAGCTCAGGTGCTTGGGCTTGGGCATCAGCTGGTTGGACTTGACCAGCGCGATCTCGGCGAGGCCGCCGAAGTTGGTCTCGAAGCCCCAGATGCGCTGCTCCGGGTCGAGCATGGTGTCGTTGTGGCCGTCGGCCGACTCCAGCTCCACGGACAGGCAGTGGGCGACGACCTCGTCACCGGGCTTCCAGGAGTTCACGCCCGGGCCGGTGCGCAGCACGACGCCCGAGAGGTCGGAGCCGATGATGTGGTACGGCAGGTCGTGCCGCTTGGTCAGCGGCGACAGCTTTCCGTACCGCTCCAGGAAGCTGAAGGTGGAGACCGGCTCGAAGATCGAGGTCCACACCGAGTTGTAGTTGACGGAGCTGGCCATGACGGCGACGAGGGCCTCGCCCGGGCCGAGCTCGGGCACCGGGACGTCGTCCAGGTGCAGCGACTTGCGCGGGTCCTTGTCCCGGCTCTCCACGCCGGCGAACATCTCCGCGTCCTCCTTGTGGACGGTGACCGCCCGGTAGGACTCGGGGAGCGACAGCGCGGCGAAGTCGTCCGCGGTGCTGTCGGGAGAGAGGATTGCGTCCAGGATTTCGTTCACTTGGGGCCTCCGGCGAAGCGTCGAGAAACGCTTGAGGGAACGCTGGGGTCTTGATGCGTGGATGTGATGCGCGGTGCCGTCGGTTCGGCGCGATGTGGTGCTGGCAGCGCGGGTCGCGCAGGAGGTGCCTGTGACGCAGGCGTCCGGGCGCGCATGGATTGCGGGGACAGCCGACGCACGAGGGTGTCTCTGCGCGCCGGCCGCCCGGACACCCTCAACGTATGGCACCGCGTGCCACTCGGCAAGACACTGCGTGCCAAGAATTTCTCTCAGATGTCATCCGGGGGGTACGTATGAGCAACAACGGCCGCCTCTATGGAGGCGGCCGTTGCCAAAAGTGCTCGAAAATGTACGGAAAGTTACGCTCCTCATGCTTTCCGGCGTACCCGCCCGGAGGCCCGCAGGCGCCGGCCGGAAGCCCCCGGAAGCCTTCGGGGTGACGCCGGTCGGCCGCTTGGCCGGATCGCGGCCGACCGCACGGGGCAGGACGGCCCGCGGTGCGTGCCCCGCTCTTGCTGCTGTGCTCGGTCCGCCGTGCCCGGTCCGCGATGCTCCGTCCGCTGTGCTCCGGCCTCCTGCGGGCCGCCGCACGGTGCTGTGGGCGGGCGTGGGCCCCCGGGACGTTGACGGGCCCGGCGGGTCTCAGCGGTCCTTCAGGGCCCGCTCGATCGTGCGCATCACTTCGCTGAGCGGCGCGTCCGTGCGGGCCACCGTGACCAGCACCTCCCCGGTCGCGGACACCGAGGCCGCCGGTTCCCGGTCGGCGGTGGAGCGGCCCGCGCCGATCCCGCTGCCGAAGGTGTCCCGGACGATGGCGAAGGCGTGGTCGAGCTGCGCCTCCACGTCCCCCTTGCCGCCGCCGCGCAGCCAGCGCCGCAGCACGTGGTTGTGGGCCGTCACCACCGCGGAGGCGGCGACCTCGGCGAGCAGCGGGTCGTCGTTGCCGACATGGTGGGCGCGCTCGTCGAAGTGGCCCAGCAGATAGCGGGTGAACAGCCGCTCGTACCGGGCGACCGAGGCGATCTCCCGCTCCCGCAGCGTGGGCACCTCCCGGGTCAGCCGGTAGCGCTCCACCGAGACGGCGGGGGACGACGCGTACATCCGCATGACTTCCTTGATGCCCCGGCACACGGTGTCCAGCGGGTGCTCGTGCGGGGGCGCCGCGTCGAGCACCGCCTCCGCCCGCACCAGCGTGTCGTCGTGGTCCGGGAAGATCGCCTCTTCCTTCGACCGGAAGTGCCGGAAGAAGGTCCGGCGGGCGACCCCCGCGGCGGCGGCGATCTCGTCGACCGTCGTCGCCTCGTAGCCCTTGGTCGCGAACAGCTCCATCGCCGCGGACGCCAGCTCGCGGCGCATCTTGAGGCGCTGTGCGGCGGCCCGCCGGCTGCCCGCGCTCTCTGGGGCCCCCTCGGACGCCCCCTTCTCGGACGATCGCAGGGTACGAGCGGACTTCACGGGCTGGGACATGTGGGGAACGTAACACGGTGCACTGTCCGTGTGCGGGGGCGGACTCCCTGAAGGCTCCAGGAGCCCGCCCCACCCCGGTGACCGGTCAGCGCCGGGCATACTCGCGGAAGCCGCGCCCCGTCTTACGGCCCAGGCAGCCCGCCGCCACCAGGTGCTCCAGCAGGGGAGCGGGAGCCAGGCCCGGATCGCGGAACTCCCGGTGCAGCACCCGCTCGATGGCGAGCGAGACGTCCAGCCCCACCACGTCCAGGAGTTCGAACGGGCCCATCGGGTAGCCGCCGCCGAGCTTCATCGCGGCGTCGATGTCGTCGAGGGTGGCGTAGTGCTCCTCGACCATCTTCACCGCGTTGTTGAGGTACGGGAACAGCAGGGCGTTCACGATGAATCCGGCCCGGTCGCCGCAGTCCACCGGGTGCTTGCGCACCTTGTTGCAGACCTCGCGGACCGTCGCGTGCACCTCGCCGGAGGTCAGGACCGTGCGCACGATCTCGACCAGCTTCATCGCCGGGGCCGGGTTGAAGAAGTGCATCCCGATGACGTCCTGCGGCCGCGAGGTGGCGCGGGCACAGGCGACGACCGGCAGCGAGGAGGTGGTGGTGGCGAGCACCGCACCCGGCTTGCAGACCTTGTCCAGCGTCGCGAACAGCTGCTGCTTGACCTCCAAGTCCTCGGCCACCGCCTCGACCGCGAGGTCCACGTCCGCGAACGCGTCCAGGGAGCCGGCCGGGGTGACCCGGGCCAGCGCCTCCTCCCGCGCCTCGGCCGTCATCCGGCCCTTGTCGACGGAGCGGGCCAGGGACTTGGCGATCCGGCCCTTGGCGGTGTCCGCCTTGTCCTGGCTGCGGGCGGCCAGCACGACGTCGTAGCCCGCCTTGGCGAACACCTCGGCGATGCCGCTCGCCATGGTCCCGGAGCCGGCCACGCCCACGCTGCGGACCGTGCGGCCGGACCCGGCGGCCGCACCCGCCGGGTCCGGCGTCTCGGCGTCGGGCACCACCGTGGCGCTGCCCGGGGCCTCGTACGTGTAGAAGCCGCGGCCCGCCTTGCGGCCCGTCAGCCCGGCCTCGGCGAGCTGCCCCAGGATCGGCGCGGGGGCGTGCAGCCGGTCGCCGGAGGAGGCGTACATCGCGTCCAGGACCCGGCGGGCCGTGTCGATGCCGACCAGGTCCAGCAGGGCGAGCGGGCCCATCGGCAGACCGCAGCCGAGCCGCATGGCGGCGTCGATGTCCTCGCGGGTGGCGTACTTCGCCTCGAACATCGCGGCGGCCTGGTTGAGGTAGCCGAAGAGCAGGCCGTCGGCGACGAAGCCGGGCCGGTCGCCGACCGCCACCGGCTGCTTGCCCAGCTCCTGGGCGAGGGAGGTCACCGCGGCGACGGCGGCGGGCGCGGTGAGCACCGAGGAGACGATCTCGACCAGCTTCATCGCGGGCGCCGGGTTGAAGAAGTGCAGGCCCAGCACGCGCTCCGGACGGGCGGAGTCGGCGGCGAGCCGGGTCACCGAGAGGGCGTTGGTGCCGGTCGCCAGGATGGTGTCCGGCCGGACGACGGCGTCGAGGGCCGAGAACACCTCGTGCTTGGTCTCGTAACTCTCCGGCACGACCTCGATGACCAGGTCGGCGTCGGCCGCCGCCTGCAGGTCGGAGAAGGTGCGGAAGCGGGCGAGAACGTCCCGCCGCTCCTGCTCGGTCAGCCGCTCGCGCTCCACGGCGCGGGCGGTGGACGCTTCCAGGGCGGACACGGCCTGCCGGGCGGCGGCTTCGCTGATGTCGATCCCGATGACCTCGCGGCCGGCGCGGGCCAGCACCTCGGCGATACCGGCACCCATGGTGCCGAGGCCGACGACGGCGATCGTGCCGAGAGCGGTGGGGACAGGGGCGGGATCAGGGGTGGACGAACGGTCCATCGCGAGACTCCAGAGGGTGTTCCCCGGGCCGAGGGCGCGGGGAGAGTGACGACTGAGGGTTTTCCGGGGTCGCCAAAGGGCGTACCGCGGGAGGGAGTTGCGTGATGTGATGCACGACGGGCAGCACTGCCCGGAGAAGAAAGCGGCAGGCCCTGTCCCGGGGCCGTGCCGTACTGCGTGCTGTGCAGAACCGACTGCACTGGCGGCTGCGTCACCAGGCCGCCCGAGCGGGTGTGCTCGTACCCAGAGCTTAACCCGTCAGTAACCAAGTACGCCAGAGGACGGGGAGCGCCGGGAGATGTGGCGCCGACCACTGCCGATCAGCTGCCGAACGGATGCCGAACGGACGCCGGGCAACTGCCGATCACTGGGGAGGACGGCCGATGGAAGAGGACTTCCGCGAACTGGCGGAACGGGTGCGGAGCGAAGCGGCGGGGGCGGCGGAGCGGGCGGAGTACGTCCGGCTGGTCGCGCTCACCGCGGAGCTCACCGGGGAGCCCACTGCGGTGGCGCCGGCCCCGGGGGCGGAGGCGTCTGCCGCGCCCACGGAACGGGATGCGGACGGGGCGGCGGGTGCGGATGCGGCGCACGCGGCGGCGAACGGTGGCGGTGCGTCCGGTGCGCGGACGACGGCCCGGGCGCCGTTGGACGCGTCCCCGGAGGCGGTTCCTCCGGCCGGTACGGGCGGTGCGGTCGCGGAGCTGGCGGGGGTGCTGGCCGAGGCCGGCCGGCCGCTGTGGGCCCGGGAGATCGCGGCGTTCGGCCTGGCGTGCGCCGGTGACCGGCGCGCCTTCGAACCGCTGGTCCTGCTGCTCAACCACCGGGACCCGGAGCGGTGCGCCACCGCGGCCGTCGCCCTGGCCCGGCTCGGGGACCCCCGGACGGCCCGGGCGGCGGCCGCGCTGGCCACCAACCCGCTGCGCACGGCCTACGCCCTGCACCCCGTCCGGCTGCTCACCGCGCTGCGCGCACCGGAGTCGGCGCCGGCGCTGACCGCGACCCTGCGGCGGCTGCTGGCCCCGCACGACCCGTTCTGGCGGATCGCGCTGGCGTGCGTCGAGGGGCTGGGCGCGCTGGGCGACGACCGTGCCGTACCGGTGCTGCAAGCGGCCCGGGACCACCCCCGGCTGGCGGCGGCCGCGGCGGCGTCGCTGGCGCGGCTGGGGGCGGAGGCGGCGGGCTGAGAGGAGTGGAGGCGACGGGTCGGACGAGGCGGAGATGGTGGGGCGGAAGAGGTGGGGTCGGCGGGTCGGTGAGGGGAGGAGGTGCCTGGCTGGAAGAGGTGGGGTCGGCGGGTCGGTGAGGGGAGGAGGCGGCCGGCTGGAAGAGATGGAGACGGCCGGCCGGGAAGGGGGCTACGGGCCGAGCGGGACAGCGCCGGCAGGCGCCGCGCCGGACAGCCGGAGCGCGTAGCGGACCTCCGGAGCCGGTGCGCCGTCCACGGTGTTCGGATCCCGCCCGCCGTCCGGGGCGAAGCCCGCGATCTCGTAGAAGCGGCGGGCTCGGGCGTTGCCTTCGAGCACCCAGAGGCGCAGCGCCGTGAAGCCGCGGTCGGCGGCGTGCGCGAGCGAAGCGGCCAGCAGGGCCCGCCCGGTACCGGTGGACAGGTGCTCGGGGAGTACGTAGAGGGCGTAGAGCTCACCGTCGCCGGGGCCGGCGTCCGCGTCGCGGCAGGGGCCGGTGCAGGCCCAGCCGATGACCTCGCCGCCGCGCTCGGCCACCAGATCGGCGGGGCCGCCGGCGGTGCCGCGGCCGTGCGCGAAGATCTCCCGGCGCCGGGCCAGGTCCTCCTCGACGCTCATCGCGTCGAGCGTGGCCTGCGGCAGCAGCCCGGCGTACGCGGACTGCCAGCCGCGCACCCGCGCGGTCGACACGGCCCGGAGGTCCCGCTCCGTCATGTCCCTGATGAGCAACATGTGTTCAGGCTAGGTGCGCGCTTCGGCCGGCGCACCGCGGTTTTCCCGGGCGCTCACAGCAGCGTGAGCTGCGTCGGTTCCGGAGTCGACGGGGCTGACGGGGCCGACGGTTCCGTGGCCGGCGGTTCGGCGATGCGGCGTGCCGCGCCCGCGCGGAAGGGGCCCATGCCGAACTCCCTGGCGTATTCGTGGACCTGGCGGGTGATCCGGCGCTGGTACCACGTCGGAGCGTACGACCCGCCCGCGTACATCGTCTCGTAGCGCCGCACCAGGTGCGGGTGGTGGTGGCCCAGCCACTCCATGAACCACTCCCGGGCGCCCGGCCGCAGATGCAGCACCAGCGGTGTCACCGAGGCCGCCCCGGCGGCCGCGATGGCCCGCACCGTCGCGCGGAGCTGCTCGGGTGTATCGCTGAGGAAGGGGATGACCGGGGCCATCCAGACGGCCGGTCCCGGCGGCGGCCGGTACCGGGTGGCTGGTGTACCGGCGGCCGGTGCCCGGCGGCGCCCGGATTTGGGCGGGCGCGCCGCCGGTGGTTGGCTGTGCGGCACCGGATCCGGGCCCGGATGCGGACACCGGCAGGTCGACGGAAGGAACAGCGATGGCGCAGGTCGAGGCCACCACGGAGCGGATCGTCCAGGCGGAACCGGAGGCGGTGTTCGCGGCCCTGGCCGACTACTCCGGCACCCGCGCCGAGCTGCTCCCCGAGCACTTCAGCGAGTACGAGGTGCGCGAGGGCGGCAGCGGGGAGGGCACCCTGGTGCACTGGAAGCTCCAGGCCACCAGCAAGCGGGTCCGCGACTGCCTGCTGGAGGTCTCCGAGCCCAGCGCCGGGCAGCTGGTGGAGAAGGACCGCAACTCCTCCATGGTCACCACCTGGACCGTGACCCCGGCCGGGACCGGCGCGTCCAACGTCGTCGTCACCACCGTCTGGAACGGCGCGGGCGGCATCGGCGGCTTCTTCGAGAAGACCTTCGCCCCCAAGGGCCTCGGCAGGATCTACGACGCGGTGCTCGCGAAGCTCGCCGCCCACGTCGAGAAGTAGCCCGAGAGAGACCGGGAGGCGCGCCGTCCGGCGACGGGTCGCGCTCCCGGGCCGTCGCCGCAGTGCACCCGAAGCTCACCGGAACGAGTGGTTTTCCGGTGGCTTCGGGCAGGTGCCGCAGGTTCCCCGGCTCGGCCGAAACACGCTGATGAGCGCCCGATGCCCGTCCGGCGCACGGTAGTCGGGCCCCGATCCGGTCCCTCGTCCCGGTGAATCGTCGCGCTTGCTCCCGGTTGTCGTGCAATGCGACAACTGGCGGCGCAAACGCGACGAGGGGAGCTGTACGTGGGCGGGACCACACTGGTGAAGGACGCCCGGCCGCCCGCCGCGGCCGCCCCCGCCGGCCCCACTCCCGCCGGCCCCGTACCGCCCCCGCAGCTCGGCCCGCGCCGGATCCGGGCGGTCTTCCTGGGGCTGATGCTGACCCTGCTCCTCGCGGCGCTCGACCAGACCATCGTCGCCACCGCGCTCCCCAGGATCGTCGGCGAACTGCACGGCCTGGACCGGATGTCCTGGGCCGTGACGGCCTACCTCCTCGCCTCGACCGTCGTGCTGCCCCTCTACGGCAAGTGCGGCGATCTCTTCGGCCGCAAGGGCGTCTTCCAGTTCGCCATCGTGGTGTTCGTCGTCGGCTCCGCCCTCGCGGGCCGCTCCGGGACGATGAACGAACTGATCGCCTTCCGCGCCGTCCAGGGCGTCGGCGGCGGAGGCCTGATGATCGGCGTCCAGGCGATCATGGCCGACATCGTCCCGGCCCGGGAACGCGGCCGGTACATGGGTGTCATCGGGGCCGCCTTCGGCCTCGCCTCCGTCGCCGGACCGCTGCTCGGCGGCTTCTTCACCAACCACGCGTCCTGGCGCTGGTGCTTCTACATCAACGTGCCCTTCGGCCTGATCACCCTGGCCGTCGTCGCCGTCGTGCTCAAGCTGCCGAAGCCCGCCGCCCGCCCACGCCTCGACATCCTCGGCGCGCTCCTCCTCGCCGCCGCCTCCACCTGCCTGGTCCTGCTGACCAGTTGGGGCGGCACCGAGTACGCCTGGACCTCCCGGGTCGTCCTCGGGCTCGCCTGCGGGGCCGTGGGCTCGGTGCTGCTCTTCGTCGTCGTCGAGAACTTCGCACCCGAACCGATCATTCCGATGCGGCTGTTCCGTGACGGGGTGTTCACCATGACCGGGCTCATCGGCATGGTCATCGGGGTCGCGCTGTTCGGTGCCGCCAGCTATCTGCCGACCTTCCTCCAGATGGTCGACGGGGTGAGCGCCACCGAGTCCGGACTGCTGATGCTGCCCATGATGGGCGGCATCGTGCTCGCCTCCGTGCTCTCCGGCCGGCTGATCAGCCGCACCGGCCGCTACAAGGTCTATCCGGTGACGGGCTGCGCCGTCTCCGCGGTCGGCATGTGGCTGCTGTCCCGGCTCGGCACGGACACGAGCCGGGCCGAGTACAGCGTCTGGATGGCGATCCTCGGTGTCGGCATCGGACTGGTCATGCCGGTGCTCGTCCTGGCGGTGCAGAACGCGGTGCCGCCGGCCGACCTCGGCGTGGCCACCAGTGCCAACAACTACTTCCGGCAGATGGGCGGTTCGGTCGGCGCTGCGGTCTTCGGCACGCTCTTCGCCGGCCGGCTCACCGACAGCCTGGCGGACGAACTCCCCGCCGGGGTCGCCCTGCCGGAGCCGGACTCGATCACCCCGCAGATGGTGCACGCCATGGAGGCGGCGCTGCGTGACGGATACATCCGGGCGTACGCCGAGGCCATGCCGCGCATCTTCCTCTACCTCGTGCCGGTGCTCCTGCTCGGCTTCCTGCTCGCCTTCCTGTTGACGGAGAAACCCCTGGTGTCCTACCACGCCCCCACCGCCGAGACCATGACCGTCCCGCCCGCACGGTCCTCCTCCGGGGCCGCCACCGCCGCCCCCGCCCCGGTGTCCGGCACCGGCGCGGCGCCGACCGGGGTACCGGTCTGCGGCACCGTCCAGCACCACGACGGGACCACGGTGCCCCGCGCCGCGCTCACCCTCATCGACGTCTCCGGCCGGCAGATCGGACGCGGCGCCTCCGGCGAGGACGGGCGGTACGCGCTGAGCACGCCCGGACCGGGGTCCTATGTGCTCATCGCGGCGGCGGGCGGGCACCAGCCGCAGGCCGTGAGCGTCACCGTCGGCGAGCGCCCGGTCGACCTCGACGTGGTGCTCGGTGGCGCGGGCCGGCTCGCCGGGACGGTGCTGACCGCGGACGGCTCGCCGGTGCGGGACGCCACGGTGACCCTCACCGACGTCCGCGGCGAGGTGGTCGCCACCACCCGCAGCGGGCGGGAGGGCGGATATGTGATGGGGGAGCTGGTCGCCGGGGAGTACGTCCTCGCCGCCAGCGCCCCGGCCTTCCGCCCGGCCGCCCTCGCCGTCACCGTCCAGGCGGCGCGGGAGACCCGGCAGGACGTCGAGCTCGCGGGCGGCGCGGTGCTCCGCGGCACCGTACGGGCGCACGCGGGCCGCGCCGTCGAGGACGCCCGGGTCACCCTGCTGGACGCGGCGGGCAATGTGGTCGACACCCTGACGACGGGACTGGACGGCACCTTCCGGTTCGTCGACCTGTCGGCCGGCGAGTACACGGTGATCGCCGCCGGGTACCCGCCGGTGGCCACTGTGCTCCAGGTGGCCGGCGGGGGCCGCACCGAACGGGACCTCCAGCTCGGGCACGAGGACTGACGGGCGGTCGGGCGGGCGACCGCGGCCGGCGGTGGTGCGGCGCCGGCGGTGGTGCGGCCGAACGGGTGGTGAGGAGCCGTCGGGAGGGGGCCCGCGCTGAGGAGGCATGCTGTCCGCGCCGGCCTTCGGCGACACAGGGTTTCGCCCTCGGCGGCCGGGGTCGGGGCAGGCTTCGGTCAGGGCGGTCCGTCACCGGGATGTGCCTCCGTCGCGGCTGCGGGCGCGTGGGTGGCGCCGTCCCTCCGGCCGCCGGTCACGGCCGTCGCGTCCGCCCGGAAGGTGCTCCGTTGCCCGTCCGGCCGCTGGTCATGGGCCGTACGGGCTGACTTCCCGCGGCCGGCCCGGTGCGGTTGTCCACAGGCCTGGTTCGGCTCCGCGGCGGCGCGTACCGTCGTGGCATGAAGATCCTCATTTCCGCGGACATGGAGGGCGCGACCGGTGTGACCTGGCCGGGCGATGTGCTCCCGGGCAGTGAGCAGTGGGAGCGCTGCCGCCCCCTGTTCACGTCCGATGTGAATGCGGCGATCGCCGGTTTCTTCGACGGCGGCGCGGACGACGTGGTGGTCAACGAGGCGCACTGGACCATGCGCAACCTGCTGCTGGAGCAGCTCGACGACCGGGCGCAGATGCTCACCGGGCGGCACAAGTCGCTGAGCATGGTCGAGGGCGTGCAGCACGGGGACGTGGACGGGGTGGCGTTCGTCGGCTATCACACCGGTGCGGGCACCGAGGGGGTGCTGGCCCACACCTATCTGGCCAACTCCGTCACCGGGGTCTGGGTCGACGGCACCCGCGCGAGCGAAGGCCTGCTCAACGCCCTGGTGGCCGCGGAGTTCGGGGTTCCGGTGGTGCTGGTGACCGGCGACGACAGAACGTGCGAGGACGCCGCCGGGTGGGCCCCGCGGGCGCGCGGCGTGGCCGTCAAGGACTACGTCTCGCGGTACGCGGCGGTCTGCCGCACCCCGGCCCGCACGGCCGCCGACATCCGCGCGGCGGCGAAGGAGGCGGCGGGGCTGGCGCTGCGTCACGAACCGGCCCGGAAGGGGCCGTTCACCGTGGAGCTGGAATTCGACGCGGAGCACCTGGCGGGAGCGGCGACGGTGGTTCCGGGCGTGGCGGCCACCGGGGAGCGCCGGGTCGCCTACACGAGCGACACGATGTACGACGGCATCCGCTGCTTCAAGGCCGTCACCACCATCGTGTCGGCGGCGACGGAGGAGCAGTATGGCTGAGCGGACGGCCCCGGAGGGGGCGGCGGTGGACGAGGCCGCCATGGACGAGGTGGTGCGGTTCACCTCGGACCTGATCCGTATCGACACCACCAACCGCGGGGGCGGGGACTGCGCCGAGCGGCCCGCCGCCGAGTACGTCGCGGGGCTGCTCACCGAGGCCGGCCTGGAACCGGTCCTGCTGGAGCGGGCGCCCGGCCGGACGAATGTGGTGGCCCGGATCGAGGGCACCGACCCGACGGAGACGGCCCTGCTCGTCCACGGCCATCTGGACGTGGTGCCGGCCGAACCGGCCGACTGGACCGTGCACCCCTTCTCCGGCGAGGTCCGGGACGGCGTGGTGTGGGGCCGTGGCGCCATCGACATGAAGAACATGGACGCGATGGTCCTGTCGGTGCTCCGGTCCTGGGCACGCACCGGGGCCCGGCCCCGGCGGGACATCGTGCTGGCCTTCACCGCCGACGAGGAGGACAACGGCGAGTACGGCTCGGGCTTCCTCGCCGACCGGCACCCGGAGCTGTTCGAGGGCTGCACGGAGGGCATCTCGGAGTCCGGTGCGTTCACCTTCCACGCCAACGGGCGGCGGTTCTACCCGATCGGGGCGGGGGAGCGGGGCACGGCGTGGCTGCGGCTGACGGCCGACGGCCGCGCGGGGCACGGCTCCAAGGTCAACCGGGAGAACGCCGTGAGCAGACTGGCCGGCGCGGTCTCCCGGATCGGGGACCACCGGTGGCCGGTCCGCATCACCCCGACCGTACGGGCCGCGCTGACCGAACTCGCGGCGGCGCACGGCATCGCGGCGGAGCTGCCCGCGGACGATCCGGAGGCCCTGGCCCGCGCCGTCGACGCCCTGATCGCCGAGCTGGGCCCGGCCGGCGCGATCGTCCAGCCGACGGTGCGCAACAGCACGAACCCGACCATGCTCGATGCCGGCTACAAGATCAATGTGATTCCAGGCCATGCCACGGGCTTCGTCGACGGCCGGATCGTGCCGGGCGGTGAGGACGAGTTCCGGCAGACCCTCGACCGGCTCACCGGCCCGTACGTGGACTGGGAGTTCCACCACCGCGAGGTCCCGCTGCAGGCCCCGGTCGACTCCCCGTCCTTCCTGGCCATGCGGGAGGCCGTGGAGCACTTCGACCCGGGCGCGACCGCGGTGCCCTACTGCATGTCCGGGGGGACGGACGCCAAGCAGTTCTCCCGACTGGGCATCGTCGGGTACGGCTTCTCCCCGCTGAAGCTGCCCGAAGGCTTCGACTACCAGGCGCTGTTCCACGGTGTCGACGAACGGGTGCCGGTGGAGGCCCTCCGGTTCGGCGTCCGTGCCCTCGACCGCTTCCTGCGGAACGGCACCGCGTCGCGGAACGGCACCGCGTCGCGGAACAGCACCGCGTCGCGGAACGGCACCGCGTCGCGGAACGGCACCACGTCGCGGACCGGGAGCGGCGGACCGGGCGGTGCGGAACCGGGCGGTACGGAACCGGGCGGTACGGAACCGGATGGTGCGGGTACGGGCGGTGGAACATGACCACGGCCCCCTACGGCGGGTGGCGCTCGCCGATCGACGCCGCGCTGGCCGCCGCGCGCGACGGCCGGCCGGAGTTCCTCGGCACGGTCGGGGCCGAGACCTGGTGGACCGAGCCGCGGCCCGGTGAGCACGGCCGGCGAGCCCTGGTGCGGCGCACCGCGGACGGCCCCGCGCACTCCCTGCTTCCCCCGCCCTGGAACGTCCGCAGCCGGGTCATGGAGTACGGCGGCAGACCCTGGGCGGCCGTGCCCCGGGACGGGGGCGGACCGCTCGGCGTCTTCGTCCACTTCGCCGACCAGCGGCTGTACGCCTTCGAGCCGGACGCGGCTTCGGGCTCCCCCGGCTGGGGCGCGTCCGGCACCCACAGTGGGTCCGGTGCGCACAGTGGGTCCGGTGCCCACGGTGGATCCGGTACCTATGGCGCACCCGGCACCCAACGGCCGACTGGCGCCCACGGCGGGGCCGGTGCCCATGTCACCACCGGCACCCGACGGCCGACCGGCACCCACGGCGCCCCGGATCTCCCCGGCGCCCCGGACCGCCCCGGTGCGCCCCGTCCCCTCACGCCGCTGTCGCCGGTCGGCCGGGGCCTGCGCTGGGCGGACCCGCAGATCCTGCCCGAGCGCGGCGAAGTGTGGTGCGTGCTGGAGGAGTTCACCGGTGACCGCCCCTGCGACGTGCGGCGGGTCCTCGCGGCGGTGCCGCTGGACGGCTCGGCCGCCGAGGACCGGACCGCCGTGCGCGAACTCACCGGCGCCGGACACCGGTTCGTCACCGGCCCGCAGCTCTCCCCCGACGGCCGTCACGCCGCCTGGATCGCCTGGGACCACCCCCGGATGCCCTGGGACGGCACCGAGCTGCTGCTCGCCGACGTCCTGCCGGACGGCACCCTCGGCGCGCCCCGGACGCTGCTGGGGGCGCCGGAGAGCGGGGAAGAGGCCCTCGCCCAGGTCGCCTGGGCGGACGACGGGACGCTGCTCGTGGCGAGCGACCGCGGCGGCTGGTGGAACCTGTACCGCGTCCGCCCGGAGGACGGCCGGGCCACCGCACTCTGCCCGCGCGCCGAGGAGTTCGCCGGGCCGCTGTGGAAGCTGGGCAGCCGCTGGTTCGCCCCGCTGCCGGACGGGCTGATCGCCGTGGTGCACGGCACGGAGACCACGGCCCTCGGCATCCTCGACCCCCGGACCGGCGAACTGTACGACGCCCCCGGGCCGTGGACGGACTGGGAGCCGTCCCTCGCCGTACAGGGCTCGCGGGTGACGGGTGTCGCCGCCGGGCCGTACAGCGGCCACGAGGTCGTCGAACTCGACACCGCCACCGGCCGTACCCGGGTCGTCGGGGCCGCGCACCACGATCCGGTCGCCCCGGCGTACTACCCGGAGATCCGGCACCGGACGTTCCCGGGGCCCGGCGGCCGGGAGATCCATGCCCATGTCCACCCGCCTCGCAACCCCGCACACACCGGCCCGGCCGGCGAGCTCCCGCCGTACGTTCTGTGGGCGCACGGCGGCCCCACCGGCCGCGCCGCTCCTGTACTCGACCTGGAGGTCGCCTACTTCACCTCCCGGGGCATCGGGGTCGCCCTGGTCGACTACGGCGGCTCCACCGGCTACGGGCGCGCCTACCGCGACCGGCTGCGGGGACAGTGGGGGATCGTCGACGTGGAGGACTGCGCCGCCGTCGCCCTGGCCCTGGCCGACGAGGGCAGCGCCGACCGAGCCCGGCTCGCCGTCCGCGGCGGCAGCGCCGGCGGCTGGACGGCCGCGGCCTCCCTGGCCCGCACGGACGTGTACGCCTGCGGCACCGCCGCCTACCCCGTCCTGGACCTCACGAGCTGGGCCGACGCCACCCACGACTTCGAATCGCACTATCTCGACAGCCTGGTGGGCCCGCCGGACGACCTCCCGGACCGGAACCGCGAACGGTCCCCGGTGCACCGCGCGGACGGGATCAGAGCGCCCCTGCTGCTCGTCCAGGGGCTGGACGATGTCATCTGCCCGCCCGAGCAGTGCGAGCGGTTCACCGCCGAACTGGCCGCGCGGGGGTTGCCGTACCGGTACCTCACGTTCGAGGGGGAGGGGCACGGATTCCGCCGCGCGGACACCATGATCCGGGTGCTCGGAGCGGAACTTGCCCTCTACGCGGAGGTGTTCGGTTTTGCACTGCCGGAGCCGTCCGAGCCGTCCGAGCCGTCCGAACCGTACGAGCCGCCCGAGCCGCCGGAGGTTTCGGGGGCTCCTGGGGAAGGTGGGAGCGCCGGCCGTCGTGCTGACCGGTCCGGGACAGCCACGGCGCCTGGGCTCGGTGTGCCGTGAGGGACTCTGTCCGGCCGGCGGGCACGGTGGCCTCTGGGGCCACCGGTTCGCGGGGGTGGCGCCGGTCCGTGGGGCAGCGCATCGGTGGGCCAGCGCTTCGGTGAGGCAGTGCCTCGGTGAGGCAGTGCCGTTAGGTGAGGCAGCGCCCGTTCGGTTCGGGTAGCGCTGTTCCGCGCGGGGGCGTCGCCCTGGTGAGCTCGCTGTGCTCGGTGACGGACCCTTCGCAGTACGGGAGTTCACCGCTCTGGGGGAGGAAGGGGAGGGGAGGGAGGGGGTGGGGGAGGCCGAACCCCCTGGACTCGTGGTGTCACCCTGGTGAGCCGCTGGGTCCGCGGGAAATCCTGGATTCGGCACGGCGGGGGAGGCGAGGAGCGCAACCCGGGTGACGACCGGGAGCCCGCCCGGGACGGCGTCCGGGGGACCGTCCGGGACGCCGACCTCGTCCGGGAATCCGTGAAGGACGCGGGCCGGAGCGGGGGACCGCGGAGATTCCAGGAGGGGCGGAGCATGTCCGGCAGTGGCAGCAGTGGCAGCAGTGGCAGCAGTGGCAGCAGTGCCAGCAGCGGCGGCAGTGGCGGCGGCGGCGACAGCGTCGGCAGCGGCGGCAGTGGTGGCGGGGGCGACAGCGGCGGCAGTGGCACCGTGGCCTCCACGGCTCACGGGGGACCGCGTCGGAGACGAACGGCGCGACTGTTCACCGCGCCGTTCTCCTCCCACAGCTTGGCCGCCGCGCTGTACGGGATCCTCGCGCTGCCTCTCGCGCTGGCCGGGGCGGTCCTGGCGGTGGCCGGGCTGCTGGTCGGCGGTGTGCTGTCGGTGACCCCGCTGGGGCCGTGGCTGATCGCCGGTGCCGTGCGCGCCTGTCTGGGCGCCGCCGGTGCCCACCGTGCTCTGGCCCGGGTCCTGTTGGGTGATCACCTCGACGTGCCGGAGCGCCGTACCGCGTCCGGCCTCTTCAACCGGCGCCGCGCGATGCTCCGGGACCCGGCCGGGTGGCGGGCGGTGGGCTGGCTGCTCGCCGCCCCGGTGACCGCGGTGCTCCCGTTCGTCACCGTGCTCGTCGCCTACGTCTACGGGCTGGTGTTCCTGACCATGCCGGTGCTTCAGCGGTGGAACCACACCACGGTCCGGGAGCCGGACGGCACCACCCGCCGTGTCGCGGTGTCCTTCGCCGGGCTGGAGGTCGATTCCTGGCCGCTGCTGGTGGTGTTGTCGGTGGTGGGGCTGGCGCTGCTGCTCTGCGGCCCCCTGGTGCTGCGTGCCGCCCTGGCCCCGCACCGGTCGCTGCTGCGCGTCCTGCTCGGTCCGAGTGCCGCCCAGAGCCGTATCCGGGATCTGGAGGAGACCCGGGCCCATGCCGTGGACGACGCCGCAGCCACCCTGCGGCGCATCGAACGCGACCTGCACGACGGTACGCAGGCGCGGCTGGTCGGCCTGGGCATGCACCTCACCATGATCCGGGAACTGGTGGACACCGGTGCGGAGCGGCAGCAGCTGCTCTCGGTGGTCGACACCGCTCGCGACCACGCCAAACGGGCCGTGGCCGACCTCCGTGACCTGGTGCGCGGCATCCATCCGCCCGTCCTCGACCAGGGGTTGGGACCGGCGTTGGCCACGCTGGCCGCGGACTGCGCGCTACCGGTGGAGGTCTCGGCGGACGGCGTCGAGCGGCCGCCTCCGGCGATCGAGAGCATCGCCTACTTCTGCGCCGCCGAACTGCTGGCCAATGTCGTCAAACACAGCGGCGGCAGCTCCGCGGCGGTGGCGGTGCGGCGGGAGGCGGCGCTGCTCCGGCTGACCGTCTCGGACGACGGCGGCGGTGGAGCGCGGATCGGCGGCGGCAGCGGTCTGACGGGACTGCTGGCCCGGGTCCGGACGGTGGACGGGACACTCGTCGTCGACAGCCCGGCCGGAGGGCCTACGGTGGTCACCGTCGTACTGCCGTGTCCTGCTCCGCCGTGTCCTGCCCCGCCCTCTCCTGCTCCGCCCTGCCCGCCGTCGAGTCGACCGCTCGACGCCGTCTCCCGCTCCGCCCGCCCGGCACCTGCCGGTGACGCATGACGGGACGGAACGCATGACGGAACGCATGACGGGACGGATGGCGGGGCGGTGACGCAGGTCAGGACGGTGGCGGGGCGGGCGGGGAAGCCGGGAGCGCGTGTGTCCGGGGCGGTGACGGGGCGGCAGGTCCGCCCGGGAGACCGGTGGCGGCGCGCGTCCCGAACGGTGACGAGAACACGGGGGTTGTCCGACGATGCGCGTCGTCATTGCCGAGGATTCCGCGATTCTGCGCGAGGGGCTCGCCGGGCTCCTCGCCCTGCGGGGCGTGGAGGTGGTGGCGGCCGTCGGTGACGCGGCGGCCCTGCACACCGCGGTGACCGAACACCGGCCGGACGCGGCCGTGATCGACATCCGGCTGCCTCCCGACCACACCGACGAAGGTCTGCGCGCGGCGATCGCCATCCGCCGGGAGACGCCCGAGGTGGGCGTGTTGATCTTCTCCCAGTACGTGGAGACCCGTTACGCGGCCGATCTGCTCGCGCAGGGCTCGGCAGGCGTCGGCTATCTGCTGAAGGAACGGGTCGTCGACATCGGCGAATTCGTCGACGCGCTGCGCCGGGTCGCCGACGGCGGCACCGCCCTCGACCCCGAGGTGGTGACCCGCCTGATGGGCGCGGGACGACAGCCCCGGGGCCTGGAGCACCTCACTCCGCGGGAGCGCGAAGTCCTGTCCCTCATGGCCGAGGGACACACGAACACCGGGATCGCTCAGCAGTTGGTGGTGTCGGAGCGGGCCGTCGAGAAGCACATCTCGAACATCTTCCTCAAGCTCGACCTGCCGCCGTCGGAGGACGGCCATCGCAGGGTGCTGGCCGTCCTCCGCTACCTGAGGGTCTGAGCCGACAGCCGACAGCCGACAGCCGACAGCCGACAGCCAGGGGCCAGGGCTGAGGCCGGGGCCGGGGCCGCGGGTACCCGGGGTCCGAGCGGGTGCCTGCGGCCCGGGGCGGTCCCGTCCTGTGTGGC